>NZ_JACARU010000056.1:0-4541 GCF_013386425.1 Cedecea sp. P7760
TGATGGTTATGCGGATGCATAACGGTCAATAAACAGAATTTGCCTGGCGGCCGTAGCGCGGTGGTCCCACCTGACCCCATGCCGAACTCAGAAGTGAAACGCCGTAGCGCCGATGGTAGTGTGGGGTCTCCCCATGCGAGAGTAGGGAACTGCCAGGCATCAAATAAAACAGAAAACCTCAGCCTGACGGCTGGGGTTTTTTGTTTTCTGGTTTCTGCTGCTTTCTACTCTCAGAGAGCATGACAAAATCGTCGGGAACGATTTTGCACAGCCGGAGGCTGCCCGCAGGGTGACGGGCAGGAAAGCCCGGCATACAACTGCCAGGCATCAAATAAAACAAAAGGCTCAGTCGAAAGACTGGGCCTTTTTGCTATGCGCGTTATACCGAGACAGGCAAGCCAATCCCGGTAGGATCGGGTAAACTACTTCGGTTAATATTCCGGGAAATGGCTGACATGAACTCCTCTCTTAAACCCTTCAATACCTTTGGTATTCAGGCAACGGCTGAACGTATAGTTATCGCTGAATCCGTACAACAGCTTACTGAAGCATGGACAGCATCGATGCATGCTCAGCAGCCCGTTCTTATTCTGGGTGAAGGCAGTAACGTCCTTTTCCTGCAGGACTTTGAGGGAATGGTGATTGTTAATCGCATCAAAGGGATCCAGGTGATTGAAACTGAAGATGCCTGGTTACTGCATGTCGGAGCCGGTGAAAACTGGCATAATCTCGTGGAATATACCCTCCAGCAAGGCATGCCGGGTCTGGAAAATCTTGCTTTGATCCCCGGTTGTGCAGGCTCATCGCCAATCCAAAACATTGGAGCATATGGGGTCGAAATAAAAAAGGTCTGCGATTACGTCGATTGTGTTGAGCTGAGCAACGGCCGTGCGTTGCGTTTAACCAACGAAGAGTGCCGCTTTGGCTACCGTGACAGCATCTTCAAACATGACTATCAGGATCGCTTCGCGATTGTTGCTGTAGGTTACCGCCTGCCGAAAGCATGGATGCCTGTGCTCAACTATGGTGATCTGACTAAATTAGATCCGGCTACCGTTACGCCTCAGCAGATTTTTGAAAGCGTCTGCACTATGAGAACCTCGAAGCTGCCCGATCCTAAAGTGAATGGTAATGCCGGCAGTTTCTTCAAAAATCCCGTTATTAGTGCCGAACAGGCAGGAAAACTGATTTCCAACGTGGCAAATGTGCCTCATTATCCGCAACCTGACGGCAGCGTTAAACTTGCTGCGGGCTGGCTGATCGATCAATGCCAGCTCAAGGGCCATCGCATCGGTGGCGCAGCGGTTCATCAGCAGCAGGCTCTTGTTATTATTAATGAAGATGAGGCAAGCAGCACGGATGTAATTGCCCTCGCTCATTATATTCGCCAGCGAGTCGGAGAAAAGTTTGATGTCTGGCTTGAGCCTGAGGTTCGTTTTATGGGCGGTAAAGGTGAAGTCAGCGCCGTGGAGACTATCGCATGAAAGATAATCGAGTTCCGTTAACGTTAATCAGTATTCTTGCCGACGGCGAGTTTCATTCCGGCGAGCACCTGGGTGAGCAATTAGGCATGAGCCGTGCCGCGATTAATAAGCATGTTCAAACGTTGAGAGACTGGGGTATTGATGTTTTCACCGTTCCGGGCAAAGGCTACAGCTTGCCGGAGCCCATCCAGCTGTTGGATGAAAGCTTCATTAAGTCGCAGATTGATAGTGGTACAGTCGCTGTGCTACCGGTGATTGATTCGACCAATCAGTACCTGCTCGATCGCCTCAGCACCCTTCAGTCCGGTGATGCCTGTATAGCCGAATACCAGCAGGCTGGGCGTGGCAGACGAGGCCGCCAGTGGTTTTCCCCCTTTGGGGCAAATCTTTATCTGTCCATGTACTGGCGTCTGGAGCAGGGACCCGCGGCGGCAATTGGTCTCAGCCTTGTTATTGGCATCGTAATGGCCGAAGTATTGCAGAGGCTTGGTGCCGAAGAGGTCAGAGTTAAATGGCCAAATGACCTCTATCTCAGCGATCGCAAGCTTGCCGGTATTCTGGTTGAGCTCACGGGCAAAACGGGGGACGCTGCACAGATAGTAATTGGAGCAGGGATTAATCTCGCGATGCGCAGCGTAGCTACAGATGTGATTAACCAGGGCTGGATTAACCTGCAGGAAGCCGGTATCCGTATTGACAGGAATACGTTGGCCATAACGCTTATTCAGGAGCTTCGTGCGGCGCTGCAGCTATTTGAGCAGGAAAGTCTGGTACCGTTTCTGCCTCGCTGGGAAAAACTGGATAATTTTATTCATCGTCCGGTAAAGCTGATTATCGGTGAACGTGAGATTTATGGTATTTCTCGCGGGATCAACGAGCAGGGGGGATTATTACTGGAACAGGATGGCGTAATAAAGTCTTGGGTTGGCGGTGAAATTTCCCTGCGCGGTGTGAATTAAAGAGAGGGGGATTTCCCCCTCGCCTTATTATTTTCTCAGCTTAACGCAGTCAACGGCATGATTAGCACTTTTTGTCATTATTAAGCTTGCGCGATCGCGTGTGGGTAATATGTTCTGCTGTAAATTCAACAGATTAATCTCTTTCCATAACTGCATGGCAATATTCACAGCTTCATCCTGAGAAAGTTTTGCATAGCTATGGAAATAAGAATTTGGATCGGTAAAAGCGCCTTCCCGGAATTTCAGGAAACGATTGATATACCAGTTTTGTAATAACTCTTCCGGCGCATCGACATAAATAGAAAAATCCACAAAATCCGAAACAAATACATGATGCGGATCGTGCGGATAATCCATCCCGCTTTGCAAAACGTTCAATCCTTCCAGGATTAATATATCCGGCTGGGCAACTATCTTGTCACCGTCAGGAATCACGTCATACACGAGATGTGAGTAAACCGGCGCTGTCACATTGGTTGCGCCAGATTTGATATCAGAGACAAACTTCACCAGGCGATGCATATCATAGGATTGCGGGAAGCCTTTCTTCTTCATCAAATTGCGCTCTTTGAGCACTTTATTTGGATGAAGGAAGCCATCAGTGGTAATCAGCTCAACCCGGCGATGCTCAGGCCAGCGGCTCAGCAAAGCCTGCAGTACGCGAGCTGTAGTGCTCTTCCCGACCGCCACACTGCCCGCAATGCTAATGACATAAGGAATGCGTTGTCCGTTTGTGCCAAGGAACTGCTCGAGTACCGCCTGGCGCCGCAGGTTTGAACTGATATAAAAATTGAGCAGGCGAGACAGCGGCAGATAAATCTCGGCCACTTCTTCCAGGGAGAGGTCTTCGTTAATGCCTTTTAACCGGGCTATTTCCCCTTCGGTTAGCGTCATGGGGACTGAGTCACGCAAAGCCGCCCACTGGCTCCGGTCAAATTGTAGATATGGGGTCGTTGCCAACATTTGCTCTTTATTACTCATAAGCATGCTTCTGCCTGTAATTCAGGACAAAATTTACGCACTGCATTCTCTTACGCATGAAATCAAACGTAGTGCATCAAAAGTATGCAGCGTATTTAACTTTTCAATAGTGGGCAGGAGGGTAACACCGGAATGCAGAGAACGATAAGAAAAAATCAACAGCAGTGATGTATTACGGCGAATACATCACGTTACGCTTAGGTAAAAGAGAGGCCTGCAAGTAATCGTTGCATAACTAGCCTCTTTCAGGACTCACGCTTGCCATTCTGCCATAACAAAACGTCAGGTCAGGCAAAATGGCAGGCGGTAATGATGGAAATTTGTTCTCAATTGGTGCTTTAGCCATCATATTTTCGAGATCTAGCGCAAAATGTGAGCGGTAGTGCATTTTATGCAATTTTTTTGTTGCATGCGCGGCTCTGTCTTCCTAGAATGCGCGCTACTTGATGCCGGCTTAGCTCAGTAGGTAGAGCAACTGACTTGTAATCAGTAGGTCACCAGTTCGATTCCGGTAGCCGGCACCATCAAGTACCCCAGGTGGGGTTCCCGAGCGGCCAAAGGGAGCAGACTGTAAATCTGCCGTCATCGACTTCGAAGGTTCGAATCCTTCCCCCACCACCATATTCGGCAACGCATTGCGAAGCCCGAGACGATAGACAAGCAGTTTGTCGGCTCGAATATTGAGAGGCCTTCTCTCATATTCAGTACAGAAAGATTCAGGTAGCCGAGTTCCAGGATGCGGGCATCGTATAATGGCTATTACCTCAGCCTTCCAAGCTGATGATGTGGGTTCGATTCCCACTGCCCGCTCCAACAAGATGTGCTGATATAGCTCAGTTGGTAGAGCGCACCCTTGGTAAGGGTGAGGTCGGCAGTTCGAATCTGCCTATCAGCACCACTTCTTTATCTCCTCCCTGTTTCTCTTCTGTTAATGCATTCAGCTAATTCAGGCATATGCCTGGTTGATGTGGTGATATCACCGATTTATCCGTGTCTTAGAGGGACAATCGATGTCTAAAGAAAAGTTTGAACGTACAAAACCGCACGTTAACGTCGGTACTATCGGCCACGTTGACCATGGTAAAACAACGCTGACCGCTGCAATCACTACCGTTCT
>NZ_JACARU010000057.1:0-51315 GCF_013386425.1 Cedecea sp. P7760
CATTGTAATTAACCATTTTTGTGCGAGGAACGGGCTGGATTAAATTTTATCTATAAATATTAAAATTTATTTTTTCATGTATAATCAATTAGTTATGCTGAAAAACAGATAAAGACCTGCTTTTTCAGTGCCTATTAGCTTGGCGAGATATGATCCACATCAATTTTTACTCTATAATGCTTTGTTAGTATCTCCTCGCCGAATTAAATAAGAGAGAGTTAGTGTGAAAGCTGACAACCCTTTTGATCTAGTACTCCCGCCAGCGATGGCAAAAATTGCCGAAGATGCTGGCGTCTATAAAGCAACAAAACAGCCGCTAACGACCTTTTACTTAGCGATTACCGCAGGCGTCTTCATTTCGATTGCCTTCGTGTTCTACATCACCGCCACAACGGGCACATCCACTATCCCCTTCGGGATTGCCAAACTGATTGGCGGCACATGCTTCTCACTGGGTTTAATTCTTTGCGTTATCTGCGGTGCAGACCTCTTTACCTCCACCGTGCTGATCGTCGTAGCCAAAGCCAGCGGCCGCATCACCTGGTGCCAGCTGCTGCGTAACTGGGCTAATGTTTATATTGGTAACCTGGTCGGAGCCCTGCTCTTTGTGCTTCTTATCTGGCTGTCCGGCATGTATATGACAGCCAACGGCGCCTGGGGCCTTAACGTCCTGCAGACCGCTGACCATAAAATGCATCACACGTTTGTTGAGGCCGTCTGCCTCGGCATTCTGGCGAACCTGATGGTGTGTCTCGCCGTCTGGATGAGCTACTCCGGCCGCAGCCTGATGGACAAGATGTTTGCTATGATCCTTCCGGTTGCCATGTTTGTTGCCTGCGGCTTTGAGCACAGCATCGCAAACATGTTCATGATCCCGATGGCTATCGTGGTTCGTGACTTTGCCAGCCCGGAATTCTGGACCGCCGTAGGGTCCTCTCCGGAAAGTTTCTCGCATCTGACCGTGCTGAACTTCATTACCGATAACCTGATTCCAGTCACCATCGGAAACATTATCGGAGGAGGTTTACTGGTTGGGTTGACATACTGGGTAATTTATCTGCGCGGTGGCGATAAACACTAAGTTTAGCCAACACGTAGGTTTAAGAACTCCACATTAGAAGGTAGGTGTTACATGTCCGAGCTTAATGAAAAGTTAGCCACAGCCTGGGAAGGTTTTGCTAAAGGCGAATGGCAGAATGAAGTCAACGTGCGTGACTTTATTCAGAAAAACTACACCCCGTATGAGGGTGATGAGTCCTTCCTGGCAGGTGCTACCGACGCAACTACCACTCTGTGGGACAAAGTGATGGAAGGCGTCAAACTGGAAAACCGCACTCACGCGCCAGTTGACTTCGATACCGACCTCGCTTCCACCATCACTTCTCATGATGCGGGCTACATCAACAAGTCCCTCGAAACCATCGTGGGTCTGCAGACCGATGCTCCTCTGAAACGTGCCATCATTCCGTTCGGCGGCATCAAAATGGTCGAAGGTTCTTGCAAAGTATACGGTCGTGAACTCGACCCAATGCTGAAAAAGATCTTCACTGAATACCGCAAAACTCACAACCAGGGCGTGTTTGACGTTTACACCAAAGACATCCTGAACTGCCGTAAGTCCGGTGTTATTACCGGTCTGCCAGATGCGTATGGCCGTGGCCGTATCATCGGTGACTACCGTCGCGTTGCGCTGTACGGTATCGACTACCTGATGAAAGACAAGTTCGCTCAGTTCAACTCACTGCAGACCAAACTGGAAAACGGTGAAGACCTGGAAGCGACTATTCGTCTGCGTGAAGAAATCTCCGAACAGCACCGTGCGCTGGGTCAGATCAAAGAGATGGCCGCTAAATATGGCTGCGATATCTCCGGTCCTGCTACCAACGCACAGGAAGCAATTCAGTGGACTTACTTCGGCTACCTGGCTGCGGTTAAATCTCAGAACGGCGCTGCAATGTCCTTCGGTCGCGTATCCACCTTCCTGGATGCCTATATCGAACGCGACATCAAAGCAGGCAAAATCAACGAGCAAGACGCTCAGGAAATGATTGACCACTTGGTCATGAAACTGCGTATGGTTCGCTTCCTGCGTACCCCAGAATACGATGAGCTGTTCTCCGGTGACCCAATCTGGGCAACAGAATCTATCGGCGGTATGGGCGTTGATGGCCGTACTCTGGTGACCAAAAACAGCTTCCGCTTCCTGAACACCCTGTACACCATGGGGCCGTCTCCGGAGCCAAACATCACCATTCTGTGGTCTGAAAAACTGCCACTGAACTTCAAAAAATACGCGGCTAAAGTTTCCATCGATACCTCTTCTCTGCAGTACGAGAATGACGATCTGATGCGCCCTGACTTCAACAACGATGACTACGCTATCGCTTGCTGCGTAAGCCCAATGATCGTTGGTAAGCAAATGCAGTTCTTCGGTGCTCGTGCAAACCTGGCGAAAACCATGCTGTATGCAATCAACGGCGGCGTTGATGAAAAACTGAAAATGCAGGTTGGTCCTAAAGAAGCGCCAATCACCGCAGACGTTCTGGACTACGACAACGTGTTGGATCGTCTGGATCACTTCATGGACTGGCTGGCTAAACAGTACGTTACCGCGCTGAACATCATTCACTACATGCATGATAAATACAGCTACGAAGCGTCCCTGATGGCTCTGCACGACCGTGACGTTGTTCGCACCATGGCTTGTGGTATCGCGGGTCTGTCCGTTGCAGCTGACTCCCTGTCTGCAATCAAATACGCGAAAGTTAAACCAATTCGTGACGAAGACGGTCTGGCTATCGACTTCGAAATCGAAGGTGAATATCCACAGTTCGGTAACAACGATCCTCGCGTAGATGACATCGCCGTTGACCTGGTAGAACGTTTCATGAAGAAAATTCAGAAACTGACCACCTACCGTGGCGCTATCGCGACTCAGTCTGTTCTGACCATCACCTCTAACGTGGTTTATGGTAAGAAAACCGGTAACACCCCAGACGGTCGTCGCGCAGGTACTCCGTTCGGTCCAGGCGCTAACCCAATGCACGGCCGTGACCAGAAAGGTGCTGTTGCCTCTCTGACCTCCGTGGCTAAACTGCCGTTTGCCTACGCGAAAGATGGTATCTCCTATACCTTCTCCATCGTGCCAAACGCGCTGGGTAAAGACGATGACGTGCGTAAAACCAACCTTGCAGGCCTGATGGACGGTTACTTCCACCACGAAGCGAACATCGAAGGTGGTCAGCACCTGAACGTGAACGTCATGAACCGTGAAATGCTGCTGGACGCGATGGAAAACCCTGAGAAATATCCTCAGCTGACCATTCGTGTATCCGGTTACGCAGTCCGCTTCAACTCGCTGACCAAAGAACAGCAGCAGGACGTTATTACCCGTACCTTCACTCAGTCCATCTAATTCCTTGTTAGACTGAAGAAGCGTAATATATAAAGGCTCCACTCTTGTGGGGCCTTTTTACTCACCTCTCTGCCCCCAGCCTGCTTTGCCAGCTATCTATACTTGGGTATCTGCCAAAACAGACTTAACACAGCCGGCTTGAGCTGTGCACGACACAGGTCCTGGATGGGCCACACCTGGAGAGATCACCGCAATGTCAGCAATCGGACGAATTCACTCTTTTGAATCCTGTGGTACCGTAGACGGTCCCGGTATCCGCTTTATCACCTTCTTCCAGGGCTGCCTGATGCGCTGCCTTTACTGCCACAACCGCGACACCTGGGATACCCACGGCGGCAAAGAAGTGACGGTAGAAGAGCTGATGAAAGAAGTTGTCACCTATCGCCACTTTATGAACGCTTCCGGCGGCGGCGTCACCGCGTCCGGCGGTGAGGCTATCCTGCAGGCCGAGTTCGTGCGTGACTGGTTCCGCGCCTGCCATAAAGAAGGTATTCATACCTGCCTGGACACCAACGGCTTTGTTCGTCGCTACGATCCGGTGATTGATGAGCTGCTGGAGGTTACCGACCTGGTGATGCTCGATCTCAAACAAATGAACGACGAAATCCACCAAAACCTGGTGGGCGTTTCAAATCACCGCACGCTCGAGTTTGCCCGGTATCTGTCGAAAAAAGACATTAAAGTGTGGATCCGCTACGTGGTCGTGCCGGGCTGGTCTGATGACGACGACTCCGCGCATCGCCTTGGGGAATTTACCCGCGATATGGGCAACGTTGAGAAAATCGAGCTGCTGCCGTACCACGAGCTTGGCAAACATAAATGGGTTGCCATGGGCGAAGAGTACAAGCTGGACGGCGTCCATCCGCCGAAGAAAGAAACCATGGATCGGGTCAAAGGCATTCTGGAGCAGTACGGTCATAAAGTAATGTACTAGCCCCACTACGTGCTCCCGTTGAAGGGGGCACGGTCATTACGCTTCCTGCCAGGCGGCATCTATCGCCGCCATGACCTTCTCAAGCTGAGATTGCGCAATATGCCCGGGTTTCCAAAGCGCCACCACCGGGTGCAGCAACCCTCTATCTCCAACTTCCGTATCCAGTCGCTCAATGCCCGGCCAGTTTTCTACCCTAAAGTGCCGCGGTAAAAACGCCCAGCCTTCTCCGGCACACAGTCGCTTTTCCAGCAGAGAAAGTTCGTTGACGCGTATTACCCGATCGGCAATTTGAATGCGCTGTGCCAGTGAATCAGGAAGCTCGCGATAAGGCATCAGCTGCGTGCTGGCGGCAAGACGTAGGAGTGAGACCGGTTTGGTTTTAAAGAAGCCTGTTTTCGCCCATGCCGCCAATGCCAGGCTGCCCACCGCTCGCCACTGGAGCCTGTCGTTCACCGAGCGATTTAGCGCCTGGTAAATGCCGATATGCGCCCTGCCCTGATCCAGCCAGCTTTCGGCCTCCGGGCGTTCACTCATCAGCAGATCGAGCGTTATCTGTTCGGCCGCAAGCTTCTCCACCAGCCGCAGTAAGAAATCTCTTGGCGTGAAAGGGTCATAGCATAGCGTCAGGCGGGTCTCTATCTGGCCCGGCATCTGCCGCGCGGCCTCTGAGAAAGCCTGAGCCTCATGAAGAAATAACCGGGCCTGTCGGTACAATAGCTTGCCGGGTTCGGTTAAGGTCAAAGGACGGGTAGAACGATCGAACAGCGTATAGCCGAGGTCAATTTCGAGATAATCCAGCAGCTGGCTGACCGTGGTCCGGTCTTTATTGAGCTTTTTAGCCGCTTTGGTGAGGGTGCCGCATTCGCAAACGCAGGCAAAGGCTTCAATTTGGGCCAGCGTAAAGTTAACCGTATTCATCGTTCCCCCTTATATTAACGGGGCATTTTCCCATACAAAAACGCGTATTCCGAGTCAGGAATACGCGTCAGGGAAACAATAAAAAATCAGGATCAGGCGTGAGCCACCGGCGTAGGATGCTGACCGGCTTTGCGCAGCAGCATCATCAGGTACACAAACGACACCGCGGCCATCATGATAAACAGCACGTTGTCCGAGTAATTCTGCATCAGCAGCGCGGTGATAGTTGGCCCAATCAGGCTGCCGATGGTGTAGCTCAGCAGCAGAGCCTGGTTCATCGCCACCAGCTGATGGCGTTCAATTCTTTCGCAGGCCCAGGCCATCGCAACCGGGTAAAGCGTGAAGCCAAACGCGCCCAGGACGAACAGCGCCGGCCCCATTGCGGCATTGCTGAGCATCGCCAGGCAGCCGAGGATCACCACAAAGACCTGAACGCGCAGCACCAGCAGGCGACCGTATTTATCCGCCAGACGCCCCATCGGCCACTGGCCAACGATGCCCGCGCTTATCATCAGCGCCATCCAGAAGCCGATGCCTGCATCGCTTACGCCCTGATGGTTAAGGTAAAGCGGCATCAGGCCGTACAGCGAGCCGAGGACAATGCCGGACATGATGCAGCCGTTCACGCCCAGACGAGCCTGACGCAGGCGCAGCATCGGCCAGACCGGCGAGTTATCACGATGTTCATCGCCGTCGCTCACGATATGAGTAAACAGCAGCGGCAGGATAGCAGCCAGCACCAGCGCGGTAGCCCACGGCAGCACGTTCATCAGCTCGGTGGAGAGTTTGCTGACCATCAGCTGACCGACGACCATCCCGATGTAATAGACGGTCATATAAGCGGCCAACAGGCGGCCGCGGTTGCGTGAGGTGCCGCTGCACATCAGCGCGCTTTCAACCACCACCCAAATCATGGCGCAGCCGACGCCGGCAACAAACCGCCAGACCATCCAGCTCCAGAAGCCCACCATCAGCCCGAGGCCAATACAGCCCACCGCAAAGATAACGGAGGCCAGATAGTAGCTGCGGTTAAACCCGTAACGCTTAATCACCCACCCGGTAATCAACGTGCCCACCAGGTTACCGGTGAAGTACGCAGAGCCCACCATCCCGACCTGCCAGGTAGGAAGGTTATCGTGAGCCAGCCAAAGCGGGACGAGCGTGTTTAAAACCGCCATCGCCAGAGTCAGCAGCAGTAGCCCGCAAAGCAGCAGCAATACGGGGCGGGTATAGATGGTCATGGGTGTCGAGCCGTGAGGAAGTGAACAAATTTGTGCGCATCATGCCACCGGCAAATGGATTGTCAATCCAGCAATAATGGGGGGTGAGAGGGGTTATGGCGGGAACGATTTGAAAAACTTATCCTGCGAATAAGTGACCGGGGTCACGTAAATTGTATCTCCCTGTTTTTGATGCGATATAGCGAAAAGCAGGCCAAAATGAGCAATGAAAAATTTCATGGATATTCAGGTGAGATTTTCTTATCTGAAAGCATGAAAAAGCGCGCCCGTAGACGCGCTTATAACTCAATGAAATGTTAACTCGCGATCGCCATACCAACCGTCATATGCAGCCCGTAGAAGACGCCCCGACCAATGAGTTCACCGGCAAGCACAAACACCATTGCCAGCGTCAGCAGACCAACGCCCGGACGATATCCTTTCAGCTGCGGCGCAATCCAGCAGACCAGCGCGAGGACCAGCAGAACCATCCGCCACGCCATCAGCGAGCCGTACTCCGGCACCAGCGCAGAAGCCTGCTGAATGGAGCTGTGCAGCGTTGCCAGCTCCATGCCCTGCATCAGCACAACAATCATGCTGACTACCAGCGCCAGCAGCGTGATGACCGGCAGAATACGCATCCCCCAGCCGCTAACGCCTGCCGCACGCAGCAGCAGGTAGCCAAGCAGCGGGCCGCCGATAAACATCGTCAGGAAGAAGTTCATCGGCGTCCAGACGCTAAACCAGGTCGGTACCGTATCGATTAAATACACCCGGCTCATCATCCAGACAAATACCACGCCCAGAATCATAGTCACCACGACCCAGGCTTTGCCGAGCGCCTGGGGCATTTTGCCGAGTACGGTCAACAGCCACCAGAAACCGCCCACGGCAAAGAATACCGAGCCGCTGGCAATTTCATTACTCAATGCCGAACTGCCGAGGCGATTCAGGGAGTTGAAGGCGCGCAGCGGTGAACCGAGGTGCAGTATAGAGGCGATGAAACCGACGCCCATCAGGATCCAGAGCACAACCATCATCAGCTCGGCGCGCCTGCGGGTCGCCCTGTCGTTCACGCCGTAAAGCAATGCCAGCGCCATAACGATAAACCCGCCCGCAACGCACTGGCCCAGTACCGTAAAGACCATCAGCGGCCATTCATGCCATCCGTTTCCCATCTCACACCTCCTTCGGGTTGGCCAGATAACCGCTGGTATCCCCACTTGGGCGGCTGTTGGCGTTAGGTTTAATCACGATGTTAGGTTTTGTGAAGTGCGATGCTGGCAGCGGGGCAATAGCGGCCTGAGTACCGTACTTTTTGCGTAACTCGTCGATAGGTGCTAAATCCAGCGCACGCAGCGGGCAGGACTCTACGCAGATCGGCTTTTTCCCCTCGGCAACACGCTCGTAGCAGCCGTCGCACTTGGTCATGTGGCCTTTCTCTTCGTTGTACTGAGGCGCGCCGTACGGACACGCCATATGGCAGTAGCGGCAGCCGATACACACGTCTTCGTTCACCACCACAAAGCCATCGTCGCGCTTATGCATCGCGCCGCTCGGGCAGACCTTAGTACAGGCCGGATCTTCACAGTGGTTACAAGAGATAGAAAGATAGTAGGCGAAGACATCCTGGTGGAATACGCCGTTATCCTCCTGCCAGTTGCCGCCCGCATATTCATAAATGCGGCGATAGCTCACGTCCGGAGTCAGGTTCTTAAAATCCTTGCACGCCAGTTCACAGGTTTTGCAGCCGGTGCAGCGGCTGGAGTCGATATAAAAGCCATATTGGGTTGTCATTTACTGCTCCTTACGCCTTTTCAACCTGGACCAGGTTACTGTGGGATGGATTGCCTTTTGCCAGCGGTGACGGGCGCTGAGTGGTCAGCACGTTGATGCTGCCCGCGCGGTCTACCTTGTTGGCATCCGGGCTATACCAGGCTCCTTCCCCTAAGGCGACAACGCCAGGAATGATGCGTGGCGTAACTTTGGCGTTAATGCGTACTTCCCCACGGTCGTTGAAAATACGGACTTCATCACCATTGGCGATGCCGCGCTGTTTTGCATCAAGCGGGTTGATCCACATCTCCTGACGACAGGCGGCCTTCAACACGTCAACGTTGCCGTAGGTTGAGTGAGTACGGGCCTTATAGTGGAAGCCCGTCATCTGCAGCGGCCATTTCTCCGCCAGCGGATCGCCAACGTTCTCGAAGCCGGCGCTATAGACCGGCAGCGGATCGATAACGTCGCCTTCAGGTAGTTCCCATGTGGCGGCAATCTCAGCCAGCTGCGCGGAGTAGATTTCAATCTTGCCGGACGGCGTGGTTAACGGATTCGCCTGCGGATTTTCACGGAAGGCTTTGTAGGCCACGTGGTGCCCTTCCGGGTCACGTTTTTTGAACATTCCCTGCTGGCGGAACTCGTCAAAACTCGGCAACTCAGGGATCGCTTTCTGGGACTGAGCGTAAAGGTGACGCATCCAGCCTTCCTGAGTTCGCCCTTCGGTAAACGCAGGCTCCACGCCCATGCGCTTCGCAAGTTCGGTGGTCATCTCATAGATGGTTTTGCATTCAAACCGAGGCTTGATGGCCTGCTCAGCGAAGATAACGTAAGACATGTTGCCGCAGGAGGCATCAAGGCAGAAATCCATCTGCTCGGAAGCCGTGCAGTCCGGGAGCAGAATATCGGCGTATTTCGCAGAGGAAGTCATGTGGTTGTCGATAACCACAATCATCTCGCACTTCTTGTCATCCTGCAGAATGTCGTGGGTGCGGTTGATCTGGGAATGCTGGTTAATCAGGCAGTTACCGGCATAGTTCCAGACCATTTTGATAGGCACATCTAACTTATCTTTGCCGCGTACGCCGTCACGTGTGGCCGTCATTTCGGCCCCGCGATCGATAGCGTCAGTCCACATAAACATTGAGATGCTGGTCTGAACAGGGTTTTCCAGCGTTGGCATACGAACGAACGGCAAACTATAGGAACCTTCGCGCGCCCCGCTGTTACCGCCGTGAATACCGACGTTACCGGTCAGGATAGAAAGCATGGCGATTGCGCGGGAAACCAGCTCGCCGTTGGAGTGACGCTGCGGCCCCCAGCCCTGGCTGATAAAGGCCGGTTTCGCGCTGCCGATTTCACGGGCGAGTTTGATAATGCGATCGACCGGTATTCCGGTTATCTGCGAGGCCCATTCAGGTGTTTTAGCTACGCCATCAACGCCCTGACCGAGTATGTAAGCCTTATAGTGCCCATTGTGCGGTGCACCCGCTGGCAGCGTTTTGTCATCGTAGCCTACGCAGTATTTATCCAGGAAAGCCTGGTCGACGAGGTCTTCATTTATCATCACCCACGCCAGCGCGGAGATCAGCGCCGCATCGGTACCTGGGCGAATAGGGATCCACTCATCTTCGCGCCCCGCGCCGGTATCGGTATAGCGCGGGTCGATAATAATCATTCGTGCGTTGGATTTCTGGCGAGCCTGCTCGAGATAATAGGTTACCCCGCCGCCGCTCATACGAGTTTCGCCGGGGTTGTTACCAAACAACACCACCAGCTTGCTGTTTTCGATATCAGACGGACTGTTGCCGTCCGCCCAGCCGCCGTAGGTGTAGTTCAGGCCCGCGGCGATCTGCGCCGTGGAATAGTCACCATAGTGGTTAAGATAACCGCCGCAGCAGTTCATCAGGCGCGCAATCAGCGTGGAGCCCGGTGGCCAGGAGCGCGTCATGGTCCCGCCCAGCGTGCCCGTGCCGTAGTTCAGGTAGATAGCTTCGTTGCCATACTCTTTGATGATGCCTTTCATGCTATTGGCAATGGTGTCGAATGCTTCATCCCAGCTGATGCGTTCAAACTTACCTTCTCCGCGAGCACCTACGCGCTTCATCGGATATTTGAGGCGGTCAGCATTGTAGACACGGCGGCGCATTGAACGGCCACGCAGGCAGGCACGAACCTGATGTAAACCTTCGTAGTCATCATCACCGGTGTTATCGGTTTCAACGTATTTAATTTCGCCGTCCACCACATGCATACGCAGCGGGCAGCGGCTGCCGCAGTTCACCGTACAGGCGCTCCAGACCACTTTCTCATCGCCACCGGGGTTTACGGCGGGCTCGGCAAAGGCGAATCTGGAAAAGGGAAGCGAGAAGGCGCTAGTTGCAGCAGCTAAACCACCGATTGCCGTGGTTTGGACCAGCTTACGACGGCTGACCTCTGCCGCGAGGATCGCGTTAGGGGTTTTATCAGTCATAGTGACCTACTTGTTTTGCTCACAGTTAAAATAAGCTGACAGCGGCAACGCGGGCTGAGAGCCCACATGCCGCTGCGCAGTTAAAGTTGAAAGGGGTGTCCGGTTAATATTTGTTGGAGGATTGACCTGGCCGCGTCACGCCTTGTGAAGCACGGTCGTCAAATGATGATTAGCAGAAAGTTTTAATTGAACTATCATCACCCGCTTTCCGGGGAGCAATAATACTTATTTGGGAGTAGGGGTTATTGTCTGGTATCAAGAAAGGCGGTGTTGGCGGAAAGGGCCTGGCTTTCGGCATAAAAAAAGCGCCCTAAGGCGCTTTTCTGGTTGGTTACAAACGGTTGATTAACCGATGTATTCCAGATCATTCATGTACGGACGCAGCGCTTCCGGCACCTGAATACGGCCATCGGCCTGCTGGTAGTTTTCCAGCACCGCGACCAGGGTACGGCCAACCGCCAGACCGGAACCGTTCAGGGTGTGTACCAGGCGAGTTTTCTTGTCTGCCTTATTACGGCAGCGTGCCTGTAAACGACGCGCCTGGAAATCCCACATGTTTGAGCAGGAAGAGATTTCACGGTAGGTATTCTGCGCGGGCAACCAGACTTCCAGATCGTAGGTTTTAGCCGAACCGAAACCGATATCACCGCTGCACAGCAGCACCTTACGGTATGGCAGACCCAGCAGCTGAAGCACTTTCTCCGCGTGGCCGGTCAACTCTTCCAGCGCGTCCATTGAGTCTTCCGGGCGAACGATCTGCACCATCTCAACTTTATCGAACTGGTGCTGACGGATCAGACCCCGGGTATCGCGACCATAAGAACCCGCTTCAGAACGGAAGCACGGCGTATGCGCGGTAAGCTTCAGTGGAAGCGATTCATCGTCGAGAATTTCGTCGCGGACCAGGTTAGTCAGCGGCACTTCTGCGGTTGGGATCAGCGCATAGTTGCTGCTGTCAGCTTCTTCTTCCAGCGGACGGGTATGGAACAGGTCTCCGCCAAACTTCGGCAGCTGGCCAGTACCGTACAGGGTGTCCTGATTAACCAGATACGGTACATAGTTTTCCATGTAGCCGTGCTGCTCGGTGTGCAGATCCAGCATGAACTGGGTCAGGGCACGGTGCATACGAGCAATCTGCCCCTGCATCACCACAAAACGAGAACCGGTCAGTTTAACCGCAGCGGCGAAGTCGAGGCCTTTTGCCATTTCGCCCAGGGTTACGTGGTCGCGAACTTCAAAATCAAACTTGCGCGGTTCGCCCCAGCGGCTAATTTCAACGTTTTCGCTGTCGTCTTTGCCCATCGGCACGCAGTCGTCAGGAATGTTTGGCAGGGTCAGCGAGATATCGCGAATTTCCGCCAGCAGAGAATCAAGCTCGTTTTTCGCTGCATCCAGCTCTTCGCCCAGCTGGTTAACCTGCAGGCGCAGCGGCTCAATGTCTTCTCCGCGCGCTTTCGCCTGGCCGATGGATTTCGATCGCGAGTTACGTTCAGCCTGCAGATTTTCCGTTTTGACCTGCAGTACTTTACGACGCTCTTCCAGAGAGCGCAGCGTTTCTACATCCAGCTTAAAGCCTCGGCGTGCCAGTTTTTCAGCGACTGCGTCTGGCTCTGTACGCAGCAGATTGGGATCGAGCATGCTTATCCTGTGCTTATCGAATTGAATTTAAAGGGAGTGCGGCCACAGCCTGCGGCCGCTTTGGTAGTCTTGCTAACCTTACCGCAACGTCTGCATTAGCGGTAGCGTTTTGTGGGGCTTTTCTGATCCTGATCGGTAAGCCAGGCTAGCTTTTCGCCAATCTTACCTTCCAGGCCTCTGCTGGTCGGCCGATAGTAGCGCGTTTGTGCCATTTCAGGCGGGAAGTACTCTTCCCCGGCAGCATAGGCGTTCGGCTCATCGTGAGCGTAACGGTATTCCTGGCCATACCCCATTTCTTTCATCAGCTTCGTAGGGGCATTGCGCAGATGAACGGGAACGTCATAATCAGGGCGCTCACGCGCATCCGCCATTGCGGCCTTGAATGCGGTGTAAACTGCGTTACTTTTCGGCGCGCAGGCCAGATAAACAATTGCCTGGGCAATCGCTCTCTCCCCTTCCGCAGGCCCTACGCGAGTGAAACAATCCCAGGCGCTAATCGCCACCTGCATACCTCTTGGGTCGGCATTACCCACGTCTTCCGAAGCGATGGCCAGCAAACGCCGGGCAACGTAAAGCGGGTCGCCGCCTGCGCTAATAATGCGGGCGTACCAGTAAAGGGCGGCGTCAGGCGAGGAGCCACGAATAGATTTATGCACCGCCGAAATAAGGTCATAAAAACGGTCGCCTTTATTATCAAAGCGAGCGCTGCGTTCGCCGGCAATCTCGGTCAGCAACTGAGTCTGTAAAACACGATTGCCGCTGGGGTCTGTCTCGGCCATGTCCGCCATCATTTCCAGCGTATTCAGCGCCCGACGCGCATCGCCGTTCACCAGTTCAGCAATGGCTTTTCGCGTCTCGTCCGGCAGCACAATATTTTGCCCGCCGTAGCCCCGCTCTTTATCGCTCATCGCCTGCTCGAGCACCTGCTCGATGTCCGCTACGGTGAGCGATTTCAGCAGATAAACACGGGCACGGGAAAGAAGCGCCGAGTTCAGCTCAAACGAAGGGTTTTCGGTCGTCGCGCCAATAAAGGTGATGGTGCCGTCTTCAATGTGCGGCAGAAAAGCATCCTGCTGGCTTTTATTGAAGCGGTGAACTTCGTCCACAAACAGGATGGTACGCCGCCCGGCATTGCGGTTTTGCCGCGCTCGCTCGATGGCTTCGCGGATCTCTTTCACGCCAGAGGTTACCGCTGAAATACGCTCGACGTCCGCGTTTGCATAGCGGGCAATCACTTCGGCTAAGGTGGTTTTACCGGTTCCCGGCGGCCCCCAGAGGATCATGGAATGCAGATGGCCTGCTTCAATGGCCCTGGGCAGCGGTTTTCCGGCAGCCAGCAGATGCTGCTGCCCGATATACTGGGCCAGGTTTTCTGGCCGCATACGCGCGGCCAGCGGCTGGAAGGTATTATCTGAAAAATCGAGCGACAGGTTGCCCACTCAAGCCTCTATTTACGTTGGTCGTCCACCGTAACGCCTTTTGGCGGGGTGAACGTAAACTTACCGGCATCCACAGCACCGTTTTGCTGAGCCTTCAAAGTATAGCTGCTGCGCTGGTCGTCCTGCTCCACCGCGCTGAACTGATGAATTGTGCCGTCGCGGCCCACGTTAATGGTGAACTGTTTCAGGTTGCCCGAGCTGCTTTTTGGCGTTAGCACAAAATCATCGCCGTTCTGTTTGATGTTGTACTGCTTCCAGTCGCTGGACTGGTTGCGGGCAATCAGCATAAACGGCGTATTGCCGGTGGCATCTTTCAGCCAGGTTGCCGTGACCTGCTCGACAAACGGGTTGTAGAACCACAGGGTTTTGCCGTCGGACACCAGGATGCTTTCATCAGGCTGGGTCATGTGCCAGTTAAACAGGTTTGGACGTTTAACCCACAGGTCGCCCTGGCCTTCCTGCACCGCAGCCCCGCTGCCATCGGTGACTTTCTGGGTGAAGCTGGCATGGAAGCTACCGACTTTATCGAGACGACCCTGCAGATCGCCCGCAGCGTCAGCCCAGGCTCCGGTTGCGGTCATCGCGGATAATAGCGCACAGGCAATTACGATTTTTTTCATTATGTTCCCTCTGGATGCATTGACCACCTGACGATGGCGCTTCTGCTGCTCACTGTAGTGAAGTCTTTGCCTACCGCAACAGAAGAATAAGCTGATTTTCCGGTAATTTACCCATCTTTGCAAAAAGAGCCGCGTGTGCGGCTCTTATTCACTCAGTGGGTTCGCACTCAGCCGAATTACTCAAACTGAGGCGGAGCAAGAACTTCGCGGTTACCGTTGTGCCCCTGTGGACTCACGATCCCCTGCGCTTCCATTTGCTCAACGATCCTCGCCGCACGGTTGTAGCCAATGCGGAACTGGCGCTGTACGCCGGAGATGGATGCTTTACGTTTCTCAACCACGAAAGCGACTGCCTGATCGAACAGCGGATCCAGCTCTTCATCGCCGTCCATACCACCGCCGCTGCCGTCGCCGCTGCCTTCATCCTCGGTAATACCGGTAATGTATTGCGGGCGACCACGCGCTTTCCAGTCCTGAACCACCGCATGAACTTCTTCATCGCGGACAAAGGCACCGTGTACACGAATCGGCGTCGTAGAGTTTGGCGCAGAGTAAAGCATATCCCCCATGCCCAGCAGGGATTCCGCGCCGCCCTGGTCAAGGATGGTGCGTGAGTCAATTTTGCTCGACACCGTAAACGCGATACGGGTTGGAATGTTGGCTTTGATAAGGCCGGTAATGACGTCAACCGATGGGCGCTGGGTTGCCAGAACGAGGTGAATACCGGCCGCACGTGCTTTTTGTGCCAGACGGGCAATCAGCTCTTCAACCTTTTTACCAACCGTCATCATCAGGTCGGCAAACTCGTCCACCAGCACCACGATATAGGGCAGTTTTTCCAGCATTGGATGGGTTGCATCCATGCTGTCGCCAGGTTTCCAGAACGGATCGGGAATAGGACGCCCCATACGCCCGGCTTCCAGCACACGCTCGTTGTAGCCAGCCAGGTTACGCACGCCAAGCGCGGACATCAGCTTATAGCGGCGCTCCATCTCGTTCACGCTCCAGCGCAGGGCATTCGCGGCATCCTTCATGTCTGTAACCACTTCGGTCAGCAGATGCGGGATCCCTTCGTACACCGACAGCTCAAGCATTTTCGGATCGATCATGATGAAGCGAACTTCTTCCGGCGTCGCTTTGTACAGCATGCTGATGATCATGGCGTTCACGCCAACCGACTTACCGGAACCGGTCGTACCCGCCACCAGCAGGTGAGGCATCTTCGCCAGATCTGCGACCACCGGCTCACCGCCGATGTCTTTCCCCAGAACCACGGTCAACGGAGAGCCGTTGTCGCGGAATTTAGCGCAGTCGAGCACTTCACGCAGGTAAACGGTCTGACGTTTTTTGTTCGGCAGTTCAAGGCCAACGTACGGTTTGCCCGGAATAACCTCAACCACACGCACGGCAACGGTCGACAGCGAGCGCGCCAGGTCACGGGAAAGGTTCGAAATACGCGCAGCCTTCACGCCCGGAGCCAAATCCAGCTCGAAACGTGTGATGACCGGACCCGGAGAATAATCCACCACGTCGGCTTTAATGCGGTAATCCGCCAGACGGGCTTCCACCAGACGAGCCATCTGCTCCATCGCAAAGGTATCTACCGGCTCAACTTCAGTTGGAGGTGAAGTCAGCAGATCCAGTGACGGCAGCGGCGTAGTGGGTTTCTGAAGCGGGCGATCGTCGCCGTTACGCATCAGGAACGGGTGGATCAGGCTCTCTTTTGGCTCAGGTGCGGCAGGCTGATGCTGCGTCGCCTGAGCATACTGGGCTGGCTGAGCAACCGGCTGGCTGTGTTGAACCGGCTGAGATACAGGCTCAAAGCTCGGTGTGAACAGCGGCTCGCTCGGCGTATCGTCCACCAGCTCTTTCAGCGATGACTGGAAATCAAAATCATCCAGTGAGAACGGAGCGTTATTTTGCTGTGGCTGCTCGCTGTAGCGCTGCTGTTGCTGCGCAGCGAACTGACGCGCAAGTTCAGCTTCTTCCGCTTCCGCCCGATCTTCTTCAGACCAGGTTTCGTCTTCGAACTCTTCGCCATAGCGCTGCTGCTGCTGGGCCGCAAACTGGCGGGCCAGCTCGTGCTGCTGCAGCGCATCGTTTTCATCGCCATAATCGTCGTCGGACTGCTGGCTCTCCGCCAGTCGGGCCTGCTCTTCGGCCATGCGCTGGGAAGGCAGTTTTATCCCATAAGACGCCAGCTCACGGCGAGTCGGGACACGTACCCGGTTCGGACGCGGCAGTTGAGGACCAATGCCTTCTTTTACCTGAGGACGCGGAGCATCGCTGGCAATGCTGAATACCGGTGAAAATGCCGCCGCTCCAGCCGCAATTTTTGCCGCCTGCTGCACGCCCGATGCAGTTTGGGTCACGTCCGGCACCGGCATTTCAGGCGCCGTTAACGGGGCTGAAACTGGCGCTGGGGTCGGGATCGTTGGCTGAACAGGCTCAGGCACCGCAGGTGTTGCTGGCGCATAGTTATAAGGATCGGGCTTCGGCTCATTAACGGGCTGATACCAGGCCGCAAGCTGCTCACGTTCACGGGCGCGCTTCTCTTCCACTTCTTCAAAGTGGTACATCGGCGGGCGAACGTATTTCACCTCTTCTACCGGCTCTGGCGCCGGCTGTGGCTCTGCGAATGGCTGAGCCGCAGGCGCAACAGGTTCAGCCCAGCTTTGATGGATCTCATGCGGAACTTGCTGCTGTACGCTTGCTGGATGCGGAGAAGTGTAATGATCCGGAGCAGGAGCAATAACCGGCTCTGGCGTGACCGTTGTCGGCGCTGGTTCCCATGCAATCGCGGGAGCAGCGGGCTCGGCCTCAACGACAGGAGCCGGTGTGGATACCGGAGGCATTGGCGCAACCGGCGGCACAGGTGCTGCCCACGACTGGTTAGCGGTCGTTGCCGCAGCGGCCGCAGCAATCGGCTCAACGGCAGAATGCCCGCTGAACAGCGGATCGTATTCTTGCTCTTCCGGCAGCGTCGCTTTGTGCCCGGAGAACAGCACATCGTTCGGGTCGGCCTCTACGCCACGCGCGCTGAACAGGACGTCGTCTTCTGCATCGTCCATCCGCTTGCCGGAGAACAACGCTGCATCCGTTTTGCGGCCGTTAGGGTTAGCAAACTTCTGCGACAGACGCTGCTTACGTGCAAGCGCCCCGCGTAAAATACGCGCCCGACGGGATTCACGCTTCTCGGTAGAAACGTGCTGCTGTTCGTCTGCATGGTGCTCTTCTTCGTACTCGTCCTCATCCTGCCAGGTGTTATCCCGACGGGTGCGATTGCTGGCAAACGTAAGAACGGTTAACACCGCGCTGCCGAGCTTCTCGGCAATGCTGACCCAGGACCAGCCGGTGAACAGCGTCAGACCAGCCGCCCATACGCAAAGCAGCGCAATTGTGCCGCCGCTGCTGTTAAGTAACGGCATCATAGCGGTACTGAGCAAACTGCCCAGCACGCCGCCCGAGGCGAAGTACCAGATATCGTCCGCATTGATGGCCGCCAGCCCGCACGAGGTCAGCACCATAGCAAGCACGCCGATAAGGCGCAGCGAAACGGCAAAATAATCGATGAACTCTTCACTGTCGCGCTGCCGCCAGGTGAACCAGCAGCCACCGATGATGATCACCGGAATGGTGTACGCCATCACGCCGAAAATGAAGAACAACGTATCGGCAAACCACGCTCCCGGCGCGCCACCCAGATTATGGATAGGCTCATGCCACGCGGTTTGAGACCAGCTAGGGTCTGAGGGGTTAAAGCTTAACAAGGCAACCATCAAATAGATGGCAAATAAGGCGACAAGGATCAGCAAAGCCTCGAGTAAACGGCGCCCGCTGCTCAGTTTCCGCAATGTTACTTCTTTATCTTCGGTATATTCCTGGCTCAAGAAAGGCTCTCCAGGTCCTTAAACTCAATGGAGACAACAGCACCGGCGGCATGCCGGAGCTGTTGCTGTATGGATTCCCAGGAGTGTAACCAAAATACGCCAATTTTGCACCTGGCCCGTATTAACGGGTCTTAATGACCAAACGGTTACTCTGTTTGACCTCTTCCATGACAACATAAGTACGGGTGTCGTTAACGCCCGGCAGACGCAGCAGGGTCTCACCTAAGAGTTTACGATACGCCGACATATCCGGCACGCGTGTTTTCAACAGGTAGTCGAAATCACCGGATACGAGATGACACTCTTGAATTTCTTCAAGTTTTTGCACTGCGGCGTTAAATTGCTCAAACACATCCGGGGCGCCACGATTCAGAGTAATCTCAACAAAGACCAACAGTGAGGCATCCAGATAATGCGGGTTTAACAGCGCCGTATAGCCCTGAATAAAACCCTGACGTTCCAGACGACGAACGCGCTCAAGGCACGGCGTCGGCGAAAGCCCAACACGCTTGGAAAGCTCAACGTTAGAAATGCGCCCATCCTTTTGCAATTCGTTGAGAATATTGCGATCGATACGGTCGAGATCTTTGCCCGGGCGCTTCTTGCTATCTACCATTATTATTGTCTCTCTCTATTCCTTCCTTCACCTGCCATAACCCTGGTGACGTCAATGTTCAGGGTGTACGTGAGAAGACCGATGCCTTTCGGCTGCTATCGACATCACGCATAACGTCTGTCCACGTCATGCGTAAATTTCAATAACTCGGTAAATTTGCATCAGGTTTGCGCGAGAGCACGCGGCTTCCACATCACCAAATGTTTTTCTTCCTCGAATGTTTTCGCAAATGCTTAGGGGATTGTCAAAGCAAAACATCTATTTTTAGTGGAACGTGCCAGATATTCCTTTTGGCTGATGATTATTCATCATTTTCGCCCCGTGATTACCGTGCTATTACAATGATTATTTATGCACATGACGGTGATATTCATTGGGCTTATAGGCAGCATCGATGACACACATCGTTAACAACATTGCTGCACTCTTTTTTTAATGCAACGAATTCCCTACAATCACCCCCATTGTCTGTAAACGTTCAATGAGGATCTCATGGGCACAGCTAAACACAGTAAGCTGCTTATTCTTGGCTCCGGCCCTGCGGGCTATACCGCAGCGGTCTACGCTGCACGCGCCAACTTAAAACCGGTACTGATTACCGGCATGGAAAAAGGCGGTCAGCTGACCACCACGACCGAAGTCGAAAACTGGCCTGGCGATCCTAACGACCTGACCGGTCCGTTACTGATGGAACGCATGCACGAGCATGCGGCCAAGTTCGAAACCGAAATTCTCTTCGACCACATCACCAGCGTCGATCTGCAGAACCGTCCGTTCCGCCTGGTGGGCGACAGCGGCGAATACACCTGCGACGCGCTGATTATTGCGACCGGCGCCTCTGCACGTTATCTGGGCCTGCCTTCCGAAGAAGCATTCAAAGGCCGCGGCGTTTCAGCCTGTGCCACCTGCGATGGCTTCTTTTACCGCAACCAGAAAGTCGCGGTCATCGGCGGCGGGAATACCGCAGTCGAAGAAGCGCTGTATCTGGCGAACATCGCCTCTGAAGTGCATCTGATCCACCGCCGCGACAGCTTCCGCGCGGAGAAGATCCTGATTAATCGTCTGATGGATAAAGTACAGAACGGCAACATCGTGCTGCACACCCACCGCACGCTGGAAGAAGTGACCGGCGATCAGATGGGCGTCAGCGGCCTTCGCCTCCGTGATACGCAAAATACCGACATTATCGAAGAGCTGGAAGTTGCAGGCTTATTTGTGGCTATCGGCCACAGTCCGAATACCGCGATTTTCAACGGCCAGCTGGAGCTGGAAAACGGCTACATCAAGGTGCAGTCTGGTATTCACGGCAACGCAACCCAAACCAGCATCCCTGGCGTCTTTGCCGCTGGCGACGTGATGGATCATATCTATCGTCAGGCCATTACCTCCGCGGGTACCGGCTGTATGGCCGCGCTGGACGCCGAGCGCTATCTCGACGGCCTGGCCGAACAGTGTAAATAAATTAAAGATGTTAAAAAAGGCGGCCTTGCTGGTCGCCTTTCTTGTTTCTGCCATGTAACATTGCCTGTCAAAATTGCCTGAGATTTCCTTCTTCTACCAGCATCTGGCACGCGATGAATAAAACCCGTCAGCAAGAACTTAGCCTCTGGCTAAAGCAGCAAAGTCTCATCTCTCGCCGTTGGCTCGGCCTGTCACGCCTGCTCGGTTTGGTCAGTGGTTTACTGATTGTTGCCCAGGCCTGGCTGCTGGCCAGCATTCTCCAGCACATGATTATGGAAAATATTCCGCGTGAAGCGCTGCTCATGCCGTTTATTTTGCTGGTCCTGGTGTTTGTTTTACGCGCCTGGATCGTCTGGCTGAGAGAAAAGGTCGGTTTTTATGCCGGACTTCATATCCGCCAGGAAATTCGCCGCAAGGTACTCGACAGGCTACACCAGGCCGGCCCAGCCTGGATTCAGGGTAAGCCAGTTGGCAGTTGGGCGACGCTGGTCCTCGAACAAATTGAAGACATGCATGACTATTACGCGCGCTACCTGCCCCAGATGTCGCTGGCGGTTATGGTCCCCCTGCTGATTATCGTCGCCATCTTCCCCATCAACTGGGCAGCGGCGCTCATTTTGCTGGGCACCGCGCCGCTTATCCCGATCTTTATGGCGCTGGTAGGCATGGGCGCAGCCGATGCTAACCGCCGTAATTTCCAGGCGCTGGCGCGCCTCAGCGGGCACTTCCTCGATCGCCTTCGCGGAATGGAAACGCTCCGCGTATTTAACCGCGGCGCTGCGGAAACCGAAAACATTCGTGCCGCTAGTCAGGACTTCCGCCAGCGCACCATGGAAGTGCTGCGCATGGCATTTCTTTCTTCCGGCGTGCTGGAGTTCTTCGCTTCTTTATCTATCGCCGTGGTTGCCGTCTATTTCGGTTTCTCTTACCTTGGCGAGCTGAATTTTGGCCACTACGGCACCGGCGTAACGCTGTTTGCCGGCTTCCTGGCGCTTATTCTTGCTCCCGAATTCTTCCAGCCGCTGCGTGATATGGGCACCTTCTATCACGCCAAAGCCCAGGCCGTGGGCGCGGCAGATACCCTGATGACCTTCCTCGACTCGCCGCTGCAGCACCCCGAACAGGGAACGGTGCAGCTATCCGGCAACGGGCCTTTTGCTATCGAAGCTCGCGAAATGACAATTCTGTCTGCCGAGGGGAAAGTGCTGGCCGGGCCGCTTAACTTTACGCTTCCTGCCGGGCTGCGCGTGGCGCTGGTCGGCCAAAGCGGCGCGGGCAAAAGCTCCCTGCTGAATGTCCTTTCCGGGTTCCTCCCCTACCAGGGCCAGCTGCTTATCAACGGCGTCGAGCTGGCGCAGCTCTCACCAGACTGGTGGCGTGCGCAGCTTAGCTGGGTGGGACAGAACCCTCAGCTACCGGCCGCTACACTTCGGGATAACGTGCTACTGGGCTTGCCTGAGGCGGACGATACCAGCCTGCAGGCGGCGCTGGATAAAGCGTCGGTGACGGAGTTTCTGCCGCTGCTGCCTGAAGGCATCGATACCTCACCTGGCGACCAGTCCACGCGTTTGTCCATGGGCCAGGCACAGCGAGTGGCCGTTGCCAGAGCACTGCTCGCGCCTTGCGGAGTTTTGCTGCTGGATGAACCCGCGGCAAGCCTGGATGCTCATAGCGAACAGCGCGTTATGGAAGCGCTTACCGAGGCATCCCGCCAGCAAACTACCCTGATGGTCACTCACCAGCTGGATTACATCAGCGACTGGGACCAAATATGGGTGATGCGTAACGGGCAGATTGTTCAGCAAGGAAGTTTTGCTCAGCTTTCCGCGGAAGATGGCCCCTTTGCGGTATTACTGGCCAGCCGTCAGGAGGAGATTTAATGCGCGCCCTGTTGCCTTATCTGGCACTCTATCGTCGCCATAAGTGGTTACTGTCTTTAGGCGTTGTGCTAGCCATCATCACGCTGCTCGCCAGCATTGGCCTGTTGACGCTCTCAGGCTGGTTCCTTTCGGCGTCTGCCGTAGTTGGCGTTGCCGGGCTCTACAGCTTTAACTACATGCTGCCTGCCGCAGGCGTTCGCGGCGCGGCGATTACCCGCACCGCAGGCCGTTATTTCGAGCGTCTGGTTAGCCATGATGCCACCTTCCGCGTGCTGCAGCATTTACGTGTTTCTACCTTCAGCAAGCTGCTGCCGCTCTCCCCTGCCGGGCTGGCCCGCTTCCGTCAAGGTGAACTGTTAAACCGGGTCGTTGCGGACGTCGATACGCTAGATCACCTCTACTTGCGGGTTATTTCACCGCTCGTCGGCGCTTTTGTCGTTATCGTGGTGGTGACTTTTGGCCTGAGTTTTCTCGATACCACCCTGGCGTTAACCCTGGGCGGAATTTTACTCGCGACGCTGCTCCTGCTGCCGCCACTGTTTTATCGCGCCGGGCAGCCAACCGGTGAAGCTCTGACCGTCCAGCGCGGGCACTATCGTCAGCAATTGACCGCCTGGCTGCAAAGCCACGCAGAGTTAACCATTTTCGGCGCAGCAACCCGCGCGCGTGAACAGTTAGACGCTACAGAAAATAGCTGGCAGGAGGCTCAGCGCCGCCAGGCCGGGCTAACGGCGCTGTCACAGGCCGTCATGCTGCTTATCAGCGGCATTGCCGTCCTGACTATGCTGTGGATGGCGTCGGCGGGCGTCGGTGAAAGCCAGTCTCCCGGCGCGCTGATTGCCCTGTTTGTGTTTTGTGCGCTGGCAGCCTTCGAGGCAATGGCTCCGGTTACCGGCGCATTCCAACATCTCGGTCAGGTTATTGCCTCTGCGCTACGGGTAACGCAAATCACCAGCCAGGTTCCGGAAGTTACCTTCCCTGAAGCTTCGCACCCCGAGCAACAGCAGGCTGCTCTGGAAGTTCGTGGCGTAAGCTTTACCTATCCAGGGCAAAGTCAGCCGGCGCTGAAAGATATCGCTTTGTCCGTCAACGCCGGGCAACGCATTGCTATTCTCGGCAAAACCGGCTGCGGAAAATCTACGCTGCTGCAATTACTTACTCGCGCATGGGATGCCCGGCAGGGTGAGATTCAGCTTAACGGCATCGCGTTAAGCTCGTTTGATGAAGCTACGCTGCGCAGGGCAACCAGCGTCGTACCGCAGCGTGTGCACCTGTTCAGCGCCACCCTGCGCGATAATCTGCTGCTGGCAGCCCCTGAGGCAAGCGATGAGCAGCTTAGCACCGCCCTCGGCCAGGTTGGTCTGGAGAAACTGCTGGACGACGGCGGACTCAACGGCTGGCTGGGTGAAGGCGGCCGTCAGCTGTCCGGCGGTGAGCTCCGCCGCCTTGCGATTGCGAGAGCGATGTTGCACAACGCCCCTCTCATGCTGCTGGACGAACCTACCGAAGGTTTGGATGCAGAAACCGAGCGTCAAATTCTTGATTTATTAGCCGAAGTCACCAGGAATAAAACCGTGCTAATGGTCACCCACCGGCTGCGGGGGTTGAACGCTTTTGACAGCATAATTGTGATGGACAATGGGCAGATAATTGAGCAAGGTAATCACGCCGAATTGATGGCGTCCGGTGGACGTTATTATCAATTTCGCCAGCGCCTTTAGGCGTTCTGAATAGACTATTATCAATACAATATTGCTCTGGAGTTTTTGTCGTCATGCGCCTGGTGCAGCTTTCTCGTGACTCGATTGCCTTTCCTTCGCCGGAAGGGGCGTTGCGTGAACCCAATGGGTTACTGGCTCTTGGCGGCGACCTTGGCCCCGCTCGTCTGCTGATGGCCTATCAGCGCGGTATTTTTCCGTGGTTTTCTCCCGGGGACCCTATCCTGTGGTGGTCCCCTGATCCTCGCGCCGTGCTGTATCCGGAGCAGTTCCACCTCAGCCGCAGCATGAAGCGCTTTCACCGCGCTGCGCCTTATAAAGTTACGCTAAACCATGCCTTTGAACACGTGCTATACGGCTGCGCGAGCGATCGAAATGAAGGGACATGGATAACCGCAGAAATTGTAGAAGCCTATTTACGCCTGCATGAATTAGGCCATGCACATTCCATTGAGGTATGGGACGGCGAAGAGCTGGTTGGCGGCATGTACGGCGTCGCGCAAGGCGCGCTATTTTGCGGCGAATCTATGTTCAGCCGACGAGTTAATGCCTCAAAAACTGCGCTGCTGGTTTTCTGCCAACATTTTATTCGCCACGGCGGCAAATTGATCGACTGCCAGGTGCTTAATGAGCACACGGCTTCGCTGGGCGTGATAGAAATTCCCCGCCGGGATTATCTCCAGGCATTAGCGGAGCTTCGCCCGCAGCATTTAGGCCCTCACTGCTGGGTTCCGCAGACGCTGGAACAATAATGTTTAACAACACATTTTATGTGAGGGTGTTATAATTAGCGCCGCTAAGTGGCTTTTGCCTGCTACCCCGCCATCGTTTGGGATTTATTGTTTAAGGGAATACCCTCTCATTTATCTCTTTGCGTTCTTCATCGCAGACGTTGCTATGCGCAAGCTGTGACCCGGCGGGTAATAAGCAAAATGCACTTTCATTGGTGATTTCACCAACAATTCTTTACATGATAAGCGAACTTCGGCATTATCTTGCCGGTTCAAACTACGGTAGTGATACCCCAGAGGATTAGATGGCCAAAGAAGACAATATTGAAATGCAGGGTACCGTACTTGATACGTTACCTAACACCATGTTCCGCGTTGAGCTGGAAAACGGGCACGTGGTTACCGCTCATATCTCCGGTAAAATGCGCAAAAACTACATCCGCATTCTGACGGGCGACAAAGTCACCGTTGAGCTGACCCCGTACGACCTGAGCAAAGGCCGCATTGTCTTCCGTAGCCGTTGATAGTTTCGATTCCGCGGCCTGAGATGGGCGGCGTTGAGAGTTAGTCGTAATAGAAAGGCCGGGCAATGCCCGGCCTTTTTTATGCTCGTCGTACGGCGCTAGTGCGCGGCTTCCGGCTTGTGCTTTTGCGCACTCACAAAGTTGAAGGTCAGCTGCTGCTGGTCTTTATCCAGCGCCACCGTCACCTGCCCGCCGTCCACCAGGCTGCCGAACAGCAGCTCGTTAGCCAGCGGTTTTTTCAGGCTGTCCTGAATGACACGCGCCATTGGGCGAGCGCCCATCGCACGGTCATACCCCTTCTCTGCCAGCCAGTCACGCGCTTCCTGGCTAACTTCCAGCGAAACGCCTTTCTGATCCAGCTGCACCTGAAGCTCGACGATAAATTTATCCACCACCTGATGAATCACCTCGGTAGAGAGATGGTTGAACCAGATAATGTTGTCGAGACGGTTACGGAACTCTGGCGTAAAGATCTTTTTGATCTCTTCCATCGCGTCGGTGCTGTTGTCCTGACGGATAAGCCCGATGGACTTACGTTCAGTTTCCCGGACCCCGGCGTTAGTCGTCATTACCAGAATCACGTTGCGGAAGTCCGCCTTACGCCCGTTGTTGTCGGTCAGCGTCCCGTTATCCATCACCTGCAGCAGCAGGTTAAAGACATCCGGATGCGCTTTTTCGATTTCATCGAGCAGCAGAACGGCATGCGGGTGCTTAATGACCGCGTCCGTCAGCAGGCCACCCTGATCGAAGCCGACATAGCCTGGAGGCGCACCAATCAAGCGGCTCACGGTATGACGCTCCATGTACTCGGACATATCAAAGCGCAGCAGCTCAATACCCAGCGACTTCGCCAGTTGGACGGTGACTTCAGTCTTACCGACACCGGTTGGCCCGGCAAACAGGAATGAGCCCACAGGCTTATGATCCTGCCCCAAACCAGCGCGGCTCATCTTGATAGCTTCAGTCAGCGCTTCAATCGCCTTATCCTGGCCAAACACCAGCATTTTCAGGCGGTCGCCCAGGCTTTTCAGCGTATCGCGATCGCTCGCGGAAACGCTTTTTTCCGGGATACGCGCGATGCGAGCTACCACGGTTTCGATGTCCGCCACGTTAACGGTTTTCTTACGTTTGCTGACCGGCATCAGGCGGCTACGTGCGCCCGCCTCATCAATGACGTCAATAGCCTTATCCGGCAGGTGCCTGTCATTGATGTATTTCACCGCCAGCTCAACCGCAGCGCGAACGGCCTTCGCGGTGTAGCGTACGTCGTGGTGCGCTTCATATTTCGGCTTCAGGCCGTTGATTATCTGCACCGTCTCTTCAACGGTTGGCTCGGTAATATCAATCTTCTGGAAGCGACGTGCCAGAGCACGGTCTTTTTCAAAGATGTTGCTGAATTCCTGATAGGTGGTCGAGCCAATCACGCGGATTTTACCGCCGGACAGCAGCGGTTTAATCAGGTTAGCGGCATCAACCTGGCCACCGGAAGCCGCACCCGCACCGATGATGGTGTGAATCTCATCGATAAACAGGATGCTATTTTTATCCTGCTCGAGCTGTTTCAGCAGCGCTTTAAAACGTTTTTCAAAATCACCGCGGTATTTGGTACCGGCCAGCAGAGAACCAATGTCCAGCGAATAGATAGTGCAGTCGGCCATCACTTCCGGCACGTCACCCTGCACGATTCTCCACGCCAGCCCTTCGGCAATCGCGGTTTTCCCCACGCCGGATTCACCGACCAGCAGCGGGTTATTTTTACGGCGACGGCACAGAACCTGAATAGCACGCTCCAGCTCTTTATCGCGGCCAATCAGCGGATCGATCCCGCCAACGCGCGCAAGCTGATTAAGATTGGTGGTGAAGTTTTCCATACGTTCCTCCCCGCCTGCTTGCTCTTCGTTGACCGGGTTTTCAGAGCCCGATGACTGATTCGGTTCGTCTTTGCGCGTGCCGTGAGAGATGAAGTTCACCACGTCAAGGCGGCTCACTTCATGTTTGCGCAGCAGATAGGCCGCCTGGGATTCCTGCTCGCTGAAAATGGCCACCAGCACGTTGGCGCCGGTGACTTCGCTGCGCCCGGAGGACTGGACGTGGAACACCGCTCGCTGCAGCACACGCTGGAAGCTGAGCGTCGGCTGAGTGTCGCGCTCTTCAACGTTAGGTGGCAGGACCGGCGTGGTTTGTTCGATGAAGGCCTCGAGTTCCTGTCGCAGCGCCACCATGTCCACAGAACACGCTTCCAGCGCTTCGCGGGCAGATGGGTTACTGAGCAACGCCAGTAACAGATGCTCGACGGTCATAAATTCATGTCGGTGCTCGCGCGCTCTGGCGAAAGCCATGTTTAAACTGAGTTCCAGTTCTTGATTGAGCATAGGCACCTCCCCAAATTATCGGCCTTGTCAGGCCTTTTCTAGCGTACACAGCAGCGGGTACTCGTTCTCCCTTGCATACTGGTTCACTAACGCCACTTTGGTTTCCGCTACTTCTGCAGTAAAGATGCCACAGATAGCTTTACCCTGATAGTGAACCGTGAGCATCAACTGCGTTGCACGTTCAACATCATAAGAAAAGAACTTTTGCAGTACGTCAATAACAAATTCCATTGGCGTGTAGTCGTCGTTCATCAGTATAACTTTATACATGGAGGGCGGTTTTAGCGTTTCGCGCAGTTTATCCGCCGCCATTTGGTCAAAGTCCAACCAGTCGTTCGTCTTACCCATTTCGATTTATCATCGTTTGTTGAAGCCCAACACACTGTCAGGCAAGGCCTTATATTGAGTGTAATACGCTTTTAGCAAACGTATTGCATCGTATTCGATCCCGCTACTTTTTCCCGTAAGCGAGCTGCATCACATTAATGGCAATAGCGTTAACTGCTTCAAATTTTTGACTCATTGTTGCCCAACCAGCCCCGCCAGATGCTTGACGCAGTGTATAAAATATCTACATTGTAGCGGGGTGAGTTGGCGAGGTTTTGAACAGCCCGCCCTTACCCACCGGTTGATTCCATCTCACTATTAAGATTTACGAAGGATGTCGAAGCATGGAGACGGGTACTGTTAAATGGTTCAATAACGCCAAAGGGTTCGGTTTTATCTGCCCGGAAGGCGGCGGCGAAGACATCTTCGCCCACTACTCCACCATTCAGATGGACGGATACAGAACGCTAAAAGCCGGGCAACTTGTCAGGTTTGATGTACACGAAGGACCTAAAGGCAACCATGCCAGCCTGATCGTTCCCCACGAGGCGGAAGCCGTCGCCTAGCGCCCGGGAACCCTGGTTAATTGTGTACATCCCGCAGATAAAATGCCAGTCCGCAAGGCTGGCATTTTTTTATCGTCAGCCACTGGAGCTACTCGCGCGCTAACGCATCGATAGGATTCAGCCGAGCCGCGTTTCTGGCCGGCAGCCAGCCAAACAGCACGCCCGTCGCGGTCGAACAGCCAAACGCGGTGAGCAGCGCAACCGGGGAGAAACCTATCTGCCAGCCCGGCAGCACCAGCTGCAGCGTGAAGGCAATCAGCAGCGACAGGGAAATCCCCAACGCCCCGCCGACCAGGCACACCAGCACCGCCTCAATTAAAAACTGCTGCAGCACGTCACTGGCTCGCGCCCCAACCGCCATGCGGATCCCAATCTCTTTGGTCCGCTCGGTAACCGACACCAGCATAATATTCATAACGCCGATCCCCCCCACCAGCAGCGAAATCACCGCCACCAGCGTCAGGAACATCTGAAGAGTACGTGTGGTCTTTTCCGCCGTTTTCAACAGCCCGTCCATGTTATAGCTGAAAAAGTCTTTCTTGCCGTGACGCAGCAACAGCAGGCGATTAAGCTGCTGCTCGGCTTCATGACTGTCATAGCCTTCTTTCACCCGCACGGTAATCGAGTTAAGCCAGCTCTGACCCATCACGCGCCCGGCCATCGTGTTATAAGGCAGCCAGACGCGTAGCACCTTGCTGCTGCCAAACATCGACTGTTTTTCTTCCGCCACGCCAATCACCGTCGCCGGCATGTTGCCGACCAGCACGACTTCGCCGACCACCTCACTTTTGTTCGGGAATAGCTGTCTTTTGCTATTGGCATCGAGCACCACGACCTGCGCGCGGCCGTTCATCTGTTCGTCATTAAAGCTTGCGCCCTGGCTCATCGTCATGCCGTAAACATCGAAATAGTCGCCGCTAACCCCATTGACGCTGGCCGCCGCATCCACGTTGCCGTAGCGCAGGCGCAAATTGCTGGAAATAGAGGGCGTGGCCGAACTCACCCAGGGCTGCTGGCGGATAGCCAGCAAATCATCATATTTCAGCGCCTGCTGGAACTGCGGATCGTCATCGCCGAAGTCTTTACCGGGATAAACGTCAATAGTGTTGGTCCCGATGGAGCGAATATCTTCCAGCACCATCTGTTTGGCGGCATCACCCACCACCACGATAGAAACCACCGAGGCAATACCAATAATAATGCCGAGCATGGTCAGCAACGTGCGCATCTTGTTTGCAGCCATCGCCAGCCACGCCATACCGAGTGCCTCGCGGAAGCTGCTGATAACCTGCTGTACGGATGAGCCGCTTCTCAGCGCCTGATTTTCAACCGCCCGTGCCGCAGGCTGATGAACCGGCGGCGGGTTACTGATAATTTCACCGTCGCGAATTTCGATAATACGCTGAGCCTGCGCCGCAACCGCCGGGTCGTGGGTCACGATAATCACCGTATGCCCGCGCTCACGAAGCTGCTTCAGGGTTGCCATCACCTCTTCGCCGGAATGGCTGTCGAGTGCACCGGTGGGTTCATCGGCCAGAATCACCTGCCCGCCGTTCATCAGCGCACGTGCGATACTGACCCGCTGCTGCTGCCCGCCCGAAAGCTGCGAAGGAAGATATTCCACCCGCTCCTTCAGCCCAAGACGCCCCAGCAACTCGTGCGCACGCTGCTGCCGCTGGGCTCTCGTTGTCCCGGCATAGACCGCAGGAACCTCAACGTTTTGCGAAGCATTCAGGTGAGAGAGCAGATGGTAACGCTGGAAGATAAAGCCGAAATGCTCGCGGCGTAGCGTCGCCAGCGCATCGTTATCCAGCCCCGCGACATCCGCGCCAGCCACCTTGTAGCTCCCGTGGCTTGGCTTATCCAGACAGCCAAGAATGTTCATTAGCGTAGACTTGCCGGAGCCGGATGCACCGACAATCGCCACCATTTCCCCGGCCTCAATCGTCAGGCTGATGCCCTTCAGCACCTCCACCTGCTCTTCACCGGAGGGATAGCTACGACGAATATCCTTTAGCTCAAGCAGCGCCGTCATTTGCTGCTCCCGGCGTTGGCGCGACCAGTCACCACCTCTTCGCCTTCTTCCAGCCCGTTCACGACCTGAACCTGGGTGTCGTTACGCATGCCGATGGTTATCTCACGCACTTTCGTTTCGCCGTTGCGCAGCACGGTGATGTTATAGCGATTATCACCAATCGGTTCGCCCAGCGCGGCCAGCGGAATGGTCAGCACATCTTTTACGCCACCCAGCTGAATATGCACCTGCGCGGTCATATCGAGACGCAGAATGCCTTTCGGATTCGGCACCTCAAAACGCGCATTGTAGAAGATAGCCTCGTTGACCTTATCCGGCGTCGGCAGAATATCCTTAAGCACGCCTTCATAGCGGGTCATCGGGTCACCCAGCACGGTGAACCAGGCTTTCTGGCCCGGCTTAAGGTGAATCACATCGGCTTCTGACACCTGCGCCTTCACCAACATGGTGCTTAAATCCGCCAGCGTCAGGATATTCGGCGCCTGCTGAGCGGCAATCACGGTTTGCCCCTGCAGCGTCGTTATTTGCGTCACTTCGCCCGCCATTGGGGCAACGATACGGGTAAATTCAAGATTCGTTTTCGCGGTGCTGAGTGAGGCCTGATTACGCTTGATTTGTGCATCAATGGTACCAATCTGCGCCTGTTTGACCGCCAGATCGGTTGCTGCCTTATCCAGATCCTGACGTGATACAGCCTGGGTCTTCGCCAGCGCCTGCTGACGAGAAAGCGTTACTGCGGCAAGCTTGCTTTCGGCTTCGGACTGCATGCGTTGCGCCCGCAGTTCCATCAGCGTGGCCTCCACCTCTTTAACCTGGTTTTCCGCCTGTTCCGGATCGATAACCCCCAGAAGCTGATCTTTTTTCACTTTATCGCCAATGCTCACCGACAGCGTTTTTAACTGCCCGCTCACCTGCGCACCCACGTCAACCTTGCGCACGGCATCAAGCTTTCCGGTAGCCAGAACGCTTTGCTGGAGAGAAGCCTTACGCACAATCATCGTCTGGTATTGCGGGGTTGGCGCATGCAAAAACTGCCATAGCCAGAGGAAAAATATCACCACTAATAGCGCGTAGAGCCAGTAACGTTTTTTGAATTTTCCCTTAAGTTTCATATAAGTCCTGAAATAGACAAAGCATGATTAAACAAATCTTAAACAAACTGCACAATGTGAAGAAGTGTAACAGTGATTGAATGTCGGTTGATATCCGGCGTGCTGAAATAGCGCCATCTTAGTCGAATTCAGGTTTTAATTATGTCCCAGATCGCTGCCACCCAAATCACCGAAACCCTGCCTCAAACGGGCTGGAAACTCTTCCTTTCTTTAGCAACAGGTGAGTGGCAGCCGGGAGCATCCTGGAGTAAGAAGGCTTATCGCCGCAAGTTTATTTTGCGCTCACTGGCGATGCCTGTGCATACCGCCAGCCTGATGAATAATCTTGCCAGCCAGCCGCACCTCGCCAGCATGCTAAACGCTCAGCCGGGGCTGCCTTGCCGCCTGCATCGCCCTTACCTCGCGCTGCCGCTTAACCGCAAGCATACGCGTGACACCATCGGTTACCACTACCAAAAAATTGCCGAGAAGATGCCGAAGAAGCTGCTCAACGGGCATTTCGCTACCGAAGGCTACCGCCTGGCAACGCTGGTGGGCAAGAACAACGAACTGATGTTTATCGACCTTACCTCCCATGATATCGAAGGCAAGGAAGGGGAAGCATTCCTGAACTTCTGTAATGAAGACGGCGTTCCGCTGGCGCGCATTACCTTCACCCTCAACCAGTTTGAAGGTAAAAACACCCTCTTCATAGGCTGCCTGCAAGGGGCAAAACCCTGGGTTCCTCATGAAGCGATTCAGGCTGCGACCAAAGCCTGCCACGGCCTGTTCCCGAAACGCATTTTGCTTGAAGTGGCCTGTGAACTGGCGAAGCTTCTCGACGCGGAACGCATTCTGGCGGTGAGCAACAGCACGCATATCTACCGCTCCTGGCGCTATGAGAAGAAGAAAAAAGACAGCCTACACGCTGACTATGACAGTTTCTGGAAATCCATGAGCGGCGAGCTGCGCGCCGACGGCCTGTTTGCCCTGCCGTCCAGCGTTGAGCGCAAGCCGCTGGAAGATATTGCGAGCAAAAAACGTGCGGAATACCGCCGCCGCTATGAGCTTCTGGACGGCATGATGAGCAATATCAACAGCCACTTCTAAACCCGAATGGCGAGCCGGGCGTTAATCCGCCCGGCCACGAGCCAGCCAAAGCACCCGGGAAAACATTTTACGAAACAGCGGTGGAACCGCATCCACGCCGCGACGCCCCGCCTCCAGCGCCACCTCTATGGCTAAATCCGGCTTCGACGAACGATGAATAGCCTTGGTAATAATCCGGCGCAAATTCATCGGCACGTTATCGGGCAGCTGTGCCACGCGATGAAACACGTCTGCAAACCCCTGCCGATACATAAAGTGCTCCATATCCAGAGCCGGAAGCGCCGTAAGATGATCGCGTTCCTGGTCGCGGTCGTTATCCAGCAGGCCGCGAACGGTGGCGGCGTATTTTTTACCGGCGTCATCACCGTCGACCAGCACGTGCCACTCAATGCCCATGCGCCGGGCAAACTTAATGAGAGGGCGCAGGCCGGACTGGGCGAATTCAATCACCTTCACGCCTTCGGCATCAAAATGGTGCCCACACTGTCGCGCCAGTTCGTTCATCACCCACACTTCGGTTTCACCTTCCACCAGCAGCCAGCAGCGGGAAAAGAGGGAAGAGGCACGGTTAAAACGAATATGGAAAGCAATTCGCCGGCTGTCTTCCGCGTTCATGCCGCCCGGCCCTAATCGCCATGCCGCCACGCGCGAAGATTCACGCACCAGGCGACACACATGCTCAACCGGCGTCAGCGAGAGTAATTCGCCGGAATTTGTGGTGGTGATCTTTTGCAGCGGCAGCAGATTGAGCAGATGCCAGGCGACAGACAGCATGATCGGGTGCAGGCGTGTTTCCGGGTCTTCCACCAGCAGAAGCGGACGGGCATCGCGATCGAGCGCAATGCTGCCCTTCGCCTGCAGCAAGGTAGAAAACATGCCCAGCAGGATCATGCGGTGCGAACGGCTGCCCGGCTTGTCGATCATTCGGTTGATCACATCCAGATAGCGCCAGCTGCGCTGCTCATCGTGGGAACGTCGCCGCATCAGGCGCTGATGAGCCACCGCGCCCTGTTCAGAAAAATAGTGCTCCAGCAGCTGCACCATGGCCGAAAGCCCCTGCCGTAGCTGCGCGTCGGTGAGGTTTTGCGGTCTCGACACCAGCTCCCGCGCCAGAAAATCCAGCTGGCGCGCCGTCAGCTCCGTATCCGGCATTTCGGGCATCCCGCCGTTGCGTAGCCGCCGCATAAAGCGGGCGTCCCTGAGCCGCAGGACAGGATTCAGGCGCGTAATGTGCATCGCCATTTCGTCGATATTATCCAGCGTCAGCGGCTGGCCGTGAGCGTTGAGAAAACTGCGGAGCGTGAGTACCGTCCCTTCATCCCCAAGCTCCCCTTCCAGGCGATAATAGATACGATGAAAGCCGTCGCTACCGGCAATCCAGACCGGAGCGAGATTCCTGTATCGCCGCCCTAAATGGTGGCCAGGTGCCGCCTCACGAAACGTCAGAATAATGTGCAGATGGCTTTCACGCCCGTGCATCTCACCCGGTGGAAAATAGAAATCCTCGCGTACAAAATGGTACAGCTCCCGGTGCGGAGAAAGCAGCAGCGTCAGCGCATCCAGCAGGCTCGATTTACCCCAGGCGTTTTCGCCAATCAGCACATTGTTTTGCTCAAGCATTAACGACAAACGGTTAATACCACGAAAGCCAACAACCTCAACCCGCTCGAGAAACATACCGCCTCCTGTGCATCCGCCTTAAATTCCATCGTTCTTTTCGAGTATAGCGGCAAGCGGGAGAGCAATGTAACTGCACAATGTCAAAGCGTTAAGTGATAAAACACGCCGCAATTAACATAATCAATTCGTGCTGGGGAGCTATTTTTTGCTATCCAGAATATTCTTACTTCATTCAAAGATAATCTATACTTCCGACACCTCTCCTCATAAAAGGAATAACACCTCATTGCCCTAAATCAAAAAACAGGAATTTATTGTGCTGGTGGCGAATTGGCGAAATACCTAATATTAACGCGTATTTAATATTACTTTCGTCATTCACTTAATGACGGTGAATTAGCGACAATCGGGTTCGTGTGATTTAGCGCGTGAGCCGTAAGTTGTTTCTTGCTTTTAGAAGAGGTGGTTATGTTTAGAAAATTAGCAGCCGAGTTCTTCGGGACATTCTGGCTGGTATTTGGTGGCTGCGGTAGCGCGGTATTAGCGGCAGCATTCCCTGAATTAGGCATTGGTTTCGTGGGTGTGGCACTGGCATTTGGTTTAACCGTGCTGACCATGGCATTTGCCGTCGGTCATATCTCTGGCGGGCACTTTAACCCCGCGGTTACCCTTGGCCTGTGGGCCGGTGGTCGCTTCCCGGCAAAAGAAGTGATTGGCTACATCATTGCCCAGGTCATTGGCGGTATTGTTGCTGCGGGTATTCTGTATTTAATCGCCAGCGGTAAAACCGGCTTTGATGCTGCGGCCAGCGGTTTTGCCTCCAACGGCTACGGTGAACATTCACCGGGTGGATATTCCATGCTGTCCGCCATTGTTATTGAAATCGTATTAACCTGTGGTTTCTTAATTGTTATTCATGGCGCTACGGACAAATTCGCAGCCCCAGGTTTTGCCCCGATTGCCATTGGTCTGGCATTAACCTTAATTCACCTGATTAGCATTCCAGTCACCAACACTTCTGTAAACCCGGCGCGCAGTACCGCAGTCGCTATTTTCCAGGGCGGTTGGGCATTGGATCAGCTGTGGTTATTCTGGGTCATGCCAATTATTGGTGGGATCCTGGGCGGCGTTATTTATCGTACGCTGCTGGAAAAACGTAGCTAAGTCATTATGCAGGCTTACCCCGGTGAGCCTGCCATTTCCCCCATCCTCTCCCGCGCAAACCTTTTTCTTCGTCTCTACTCGACTCGTTTCCTTTCTTTCGGTAGTGTGACATCCGTCGTAACATTTTAACTACAAGGACTGTCCCACCCATGCTCTCAGGATTGCTTATTATCCTGGTGCCGCTGATCGCCGGCTACCTGATCCCACTGAAACAAACTCACCTGCTTAAGCTTATTAACCGCCTGCTGAGCTGGATTGTTTACGTGATCCTGTTCCTGATGGGCATTAGCCTGGCGTTTCTCGATAACCTCGCCAGCAATCTGCTGACCATCCTGCATTACTCTGTCATCAGCGTGGCCGTGATTATGCTGTGTAACGTAGCCGGCCTTTTACTGCTGGAACGTTCTCTGCCCTGGCGGCACCAGCATAAACAGGAAAAACTGCCATCACGCCTGGCGATGGCGCTGGAATCTTTGCAGCTTTGCGGCGTGGTCGCCCTCGGTTTCCTGCTGGGGCTGAGCGGGTTCGAAGTACTGCAACATGCCACCGAGGCAAGCGAATACACGCTTATCTTCCTGCTGCTGCTGGTCGGTATTCAGCTGCGTAACAGCGGCATGACCATCAAGCAAATCGTCCTCAACCGTCGCGGTATGATAGTCGCCGTCGTGGTCGTCCTGAGCTCGATGGTCGCCGGGGTGATAAACGCCATGATTCTCGGCTTGCCGATCAAGACCGGCCTGGCCATGGCTTCCGGGTTTGGCTGGTACTCGCTGTCCGGGATCCTGATGACCGAGTCTTACGGGCCGGTTATCGGCAGCGCCACCTTCTTTAATGACCTGGTGCGCGAACTGCTGGCGATTATGCTGATCCCGGCCCTGGTTCGCCGCAGCCGCTCTACGGCGCTTGGCCTTTGCGGTGCGACCTCGATGGACTTTACCCTGCCGGTTCTGCAGCGCAGCGGCGGCGTGGAAATTGTGCCTGCCGCCATCGTGCACGGCTTTATTCTTAGCCTGCTGACGCCGCTGCTGATGGCCTTCTTCGCCTCCTGATACCTCTCTGGCGGTAGCCTGCTGCCGCCAAAGTTGAGCTATATCAATCTCCCATTAAGTTGCACCAAAAATTCCTTTAAACCTGTTCTGCTGAGGCCTAACCTTAAACATGTATTTAAAATATAACTTTAAGGTGAGATCATGTTTTGTGTGCAATGTGAACAGACCATCCGTACCCCGGCCGGCGATGGCTGTGCCTATGCCCAGGGCGTTTGCGGTAAAACGGCCCAGACTTCCGACCTGCAGGACCTGCTGATTGCGACATTGCAGGGGCTTTCCGCCTGGGCGGTCGCCGCTCGTGAACGCGGTATTATCGACCACGAAATTGATAACTTTGCCCCACGCGCCTTCTTCTCTACGTTGACCAACGTCAACTTCGACTCCGCCCGCATCGTAGGCTATGCCCGCGAAGCAATTACGATGCGTGAAGATCTGAAAGCCCGCACTCTGGCTATCAGTCCTTCGGCAGCCGTAACTAACCCAATGGCAGAGCTGCAGCTGGTCAGCAGCGACCTCGGGGAGCTTCAGCGTCAGGCCGCCGAATTTACGCCCAACCGCGATAAAGCCGACATTGGCGAAGACATTCTCGGCCTGCGCCTGCTGTGCCTGTACGGCATGAAAGGCGCTGCCGCGTATATGGAACACGCGCACGTGCTGGGCCAGTACGACAATGACATCTATGCCCAGTACCATAAAATCATGGCGTGGCTCGGCACCTGGCCTGCGGACATGGGCGCCCTGCTGGACTGCTCCATGGAAATCGGCCAGATGAACTTCAAAGTGATGAGCATTCTGGATCTCGGGGAAACCGGTAAATACGGCCACCCAACGCCAACCCAGGTTAACGTGCGTCCCGTGGCCGGGAAATGCATCCTGATTTCCGGCCATGACCTGAAGGATCTTTATAACCTGCTCGAGCAAACCGAAGGCACCGGCGTGAACGTCTATACCCACGGGGAAATGCTGCCGGCGCACGGCTACCCAGAGCTGCGTAAATTCAAGCATCTGGTTGGCAACTACGGCAGCGGCTGGCAGAACCAGCAAACCGAATTCGCCCGTTTCCCTGGCCCGATTGTGATGACCTCCAACTGCATCATCGACCCAACCGTGGGCGCGTACGATGACCGAATCTGGACCCGCAGCATCGTCGGCTGGCCGGGCGTCAGCCACCTGGAAGGCGACAACTTTGGCCCGGTGATTACCCAGGCTCAGCAAATGGCGGGCTTCCCGTACAGCGAAATCGAGCACCTGATCACCGTCGGTTTTGGCCGTCAGACCCTGCTGGGGGCGGCAGACACGCTTATCGATCTGGTCAGCCGTGAAAAACTGCGCCACATCTTCCTGGTCGGCGGCTGCGACGGGGCGCGTGGCGAACGTAACTACTTCACCGACTTCGCCACCAGCGTGCCTCAGGACTGCCTGATCCTGACCCTGGCCTGCGGGAAATATCGCTTTAACAAACTGGACTTCGGCGACATCGAAGGGCTGCCGCGTCTGGTAGATGCGGGCCAGTGTAACGACGCCTATTCGGCGATTATTCTGGCCGTGACGCTCGCAGAGAAACTGGGCTGCGGGGTGAACGATCTGCCGCTGAGCCTGGTGCTCTCCTGGTTCGAGCAAAAAGCGATTGTCATTCTGCTTACCCTGCTCTCACTTGGCGTCACGAATATCGTCACCGGCCCAACCGCGCCGGGCTTCCTCACGCCAAACCTGCTGGCGGTGCTGAACGAGAAATTTGGCCTGCGCGCCATCACCACCGTTGAGCAAGATATTCAACAGTTAATGAGCGCGTAAGGAGTCCCCATGACCATGCCAACGCCGCTGTGCCCGTATCGTATGCAGGTGCACCATATTCACCAGGAAACGCCGGATGTCTGGACGCTGTCGCTGATCAATCACGACTTCTACCCTTACAAAGCCGGGCAATATGCGCTGGTGAGCATTCGTAACGGCAGCGAGACTCTGCGGGCCTACACCCTCTCTTCCACACCGGGCATCAGCGAATTCATCACGCTGACGGTGCGGCGCATCGACGGCGGCGCTGGCTCCGGCTGGCTTACCGGCGAGGTGAAAGTGGGTGATTACCTGTGGCTGTCTGAAGCACAAGGGGAGTTTAGCTGCGAGAACCTGTCGTCAGAGCACTATCTGCTGCTGGCGGCGGGCTGCGGCGTCACGCCGATTATGGCCATGCGCCGCTGGCTGGCAAAGCATCGCCCGCAGGCGGACGTGCAGGTTATCTACAACGTGCGCTCTCCGCAGGACGTGATTTTTGCTGACGAATGGCGGCATTACCCGGTGACCCTGGTGGCGGAAAACAATGCTACTCAAGGCTTTATTGCCGGACGGCTGAGCCGCGAGATCCTGGCCTCGGTGCCGGATATCGCCGGCCGGACGGTAATGACCTGCGGGCCCGCGCCTTATATGGCCCAGGTTGAAAAAGAAGTGAAAGCGCTGGGGGTAACGGCGTTTTATCAGGAAGTGTTCTTTACGCCATCCGCTGCACCGTCAACGGGCGGCCTGAAGTTCACCACGCTGCAGCCGATGCGTGAGTTCTACTCACCGGTGGGCAGTACGCTGCTTGCCGCGCTCGAAAGCAACAGCGTGCCGGTGAATGCCGCCTGCCGCGCAGGCGTGTGCGGCTGCTGTAAAACGAAAGTGGTGTCAGGCGACTACACCGTCTCCAGCACCATGACGCTGACGGATGAGGAAATCGCCAGTGGCTATGTGCTGGCCTGCTCCTGTCATCCTCAGAGCGACCTGGTGCTCGCTTAAATCTGAAAAGGCACCTCGCGGTGCCTCTTCTTTTTCTACCGCCAGGCAGCCTTGCCAAACGCGTAACGCCCCCCACCACAAAAGACTATCGCCAGCGCGCCGAGGAAAAAGTACATCAGGCTCTCAATGCCCCAGGCCCCGGTTTTATCCAGCATAAAGGTTTCCCCCACGCCCACCAGCAGCCACGCCACGATCATGGTGAATACCAGCCCAATCGCGGACAGCCGCGTCAGGATCCCTAAAATAATCAGCAGCGGGGCAAGCACCTCACCCAGCAGCACGCCGTAGGCCACAAATTCCGGTATGCCGTGCGCAGCCAGCATCCCTTTAATGCCGCCCACGCCCCCAAACAGCTTATGCAGGCCGTGAAACAGCATCAGGCCACCTACCGCCAGGCGCAGGAATAATTTGCCCAGATCGTCTTTGCTTAGTGCGCCATTCACTGCATTTAACATTTTAGTAACCATATGAATTGCCACCCTTTTAAAATGATAACGAGAATAATTTACACTTAATATTCAGCAACAAATAGCCCTAATTTTAGGGAGGCTTTTACCTGCCCTTACGTGGAATTGAACTAAGCTTGTAAGCGCTATCACACTGGACAAGGAAAACCGATGAAACAATCCGTAGCGGCCTGGCTGGCCAAAACGCTTGAAAGCGCGGGCGTGAAACGTATCTGGGGCGTCACCGGCGATTCACTGAACGGCCTCAGCGACAGCCTCAATCGTATGGGGACCATCAAGTGGATGCCGACCCGCCATGAGGAGGTTGCCGCTTTCGCCGCCGGGGCAGAAGCGCACCTTACCGGAGAGCTTGCGGTTTGTGCTGGCTCGTGTGGGCCAGGCAACCTGCACCTCATTAACGGCCTGTATGACTGCCACCGAAACCACGTGCCCGTGCTCGCTATTGCCGCCCATATTCCTTCAAGCGAAATCGGCAGCGGTTACTTCCAGGAAACCCACCCCGAAGAGCTGTTCCGCGAGTGCAGCCACTACTGCGAGCTGGTCTCTAACCCGGAACAAATCCCGCAGATACTGGCGATAGCCATGCGTAAAGCCATCCTGAACCGCGGCGTTTCGGTCGTCGTCCTGCCGGGCGACGTGGCGCTTAAGCCTGCGCCGGAAAACGCGACCACTCACTGGTACCCGGCCCCTCAGCCCGTCGTGGTGCCGCATCATGACGAGCTGAAAAAACTCGCCCAGCTGCTGCGCTATAACGACAACATCGCCCTGATGTGCGGCAGCGGCTGTGCCGGCGCCCACGATGAACTGGTACAGCTGGCGGCCACGCTGAAAGCGCCTGTCGTTCACGCCCTGCGCGGTAAAGAGCATGTCGAGTACAACAACCCCTATGACGTGGGCATGACCGGATTAATCGGCTTCTCGTCCGGCTTCCACACCATGATGAACGCCGACACGCTGATCCTACTCGGCACCCAGTTCCCGTACCGTGCGTTCTACCCGACGGATGCAAAAATTATCCAGATTGATATCAATCCCGGCAGCATCGGCGCGCACAGCAAGGTCGACATGGCGCTGATTGGCGATATCAAAGCCACGCTGGCCGCCCTGCTGCCGATGCTGGAAGAGAAAACCGATCGCAGCTTCCTCGATAAAGCGCTCGAGAATTACCGCAAAGCACGTGAGGATCTGGACGATCTGGCAAAAGCCACCGAAGGCAAGCCAATCCACCCTCAATATCTGGCGCAGCAAATCAGCCATTACGCCGCCGATGATGCCATTTTTACCTGCGACGTAGGCACGCCGACCGTCTGGGCCGCACGCTATCTAAAAATGAACGGCAGGCGCCGTCTGCTGGGCTCGTTTAACCACGGCTCGATGGCTAACGCCATGCCGCAGGCGCTGGGCGCAAAAGCCACCGCCCCCGATCGTCAGGTCGTCGCCATGTGCGGCGACGGCGGATTCAGCATGCTGATGGGTGATTTCCTGTCCGTCGCGCAAATGCAGCTGCCGATTAAAATAGTGGTCTTCAACAACAGCGTGCTGGGGTTTGTGGCCATGGAGATGAAGGCCGGGGGCTACCTCACCGACGGCACCGAACTCCACGACACCAACTTCGCCCGCATCGCCGAAGCCTGCGGCATCACCGGCATTCGCGTTGAAAAACCCGAAGAGCTGAACGCCGCGCTGGAACAGGCTTTCAGTACGGATGGCCCGGTGCTGGTGGACGTGGTTGTCGCCAAAGACGAGCTGGCTATTCCCCCGCAAATCAAGCTGGAACAGGCTAAAGGATTCAGCCTGTATATGCTGCGCGCCATCATCAGCGGGCGCGGAGATGAAGTTATCGAGCTGGCGAAAACCAACTGGTTCCGGTAAAAAAGAAGGTTGCCTCAGGTGCCCGGATACTCGTCCGGGCGCAGCCTCTCGATAAAGGACCCGTCATGATCGATTTACGCAGCGATACCGTTACCCGCCCTTCCCGCGCCATGCTTGAGCAGATGATGGCCGCGCCGACCGGAGATGACGTTTACGGCGACGACCCGACCGTTAACGAGCTTCAGGAGTACGCGGCAAAAATCAGCGGGAAAGAAGCTGCCCTGTTTTTACCTACCGGCACTCAGGCTAACCTGGTGGCGTTGCTCAGCCACTGCGAGCGCGGCGAAGAGTACATCGTTGGCCAGGCCGCACATAACTACCTCTATGAAGCCGGTGGTGCAGCGGTACTGGGCAGCATTCAGCCTCAGCCTATCGAAGCGGATCGCGACGGCTCCCTGCCGCTGGACAAAGTGGCGGCCAAAATTAAGCCGGACGACATTCACTTCGCCCGCACTAAATTATTGAGCCTTGAGAATACCCATAACGGCAAAGTGCTGCCGCGCGAATATCTCCAGCAGGCCTGGGAGTTCACCCGCAAGCACAACCTGGCGCTGCACGTTGACGGCGCGCGTATCTTCAACGCCGTGGTTTCCTATGGCTGCCAGCTGGAAGACATTACCCGCTACTGCGACAGCTTCACCATCTGCCTGTCGAAAGGCCTGGGCACGCCGGTTGGCTCCCTGCTGGTGGGCAGTAAAGAGTACATCAAACGTGCCATACGCTGGCGCAAGATGACCGGTGGCGGCATGCGCCAGGCCGGGATTCTGGCGGCGGCTGGCCTGTATGCGCTGAAAAATAACGTTGAGCGCCTGAAAGAAGATCACGATAACGCTCACTGGCTGGCTGGCGAGCTGCGTGAAATTGGCGTTGACGTAATGCGCCAGGATACCAACATGGTGTTCGTGCGCATGACGGCGGAAGAAGCGGAAGATTTAGGCCCCTACATGCGTGAGCGCGGCATCATCATCAGCGCGGGCCCGGCAACGCGCCTGGTCACCCATCTGGACGTCACCCGCAGTCAGCTGGCTGAAGTCGTCGCCCACTGGCGCAGCTTCCTGCAAAACTAACGGGAGTCAGGGACGATGGCAGAACCCCAAAGGATACTGGTCCTCGGCGCCAGCGGCTACATTGGCCAGCACCTGGTGCCTTTACTCTCGGCGGCGGGGCATCACGTCACCGCCGCCGCACGCCGCATTGACTGGCTGAAAAAGCAGCCGTGGCCTGGCGTCGAATGTCGGCACGTTGACTTACACTGGCCGCACCGCCTGGGTGCCTTACTGGAAAGCGTGGATACGGTTTATTACCTGATCCACAGCATGGGCGATGGCGATGACTTTATGGAGTTCGAACGCCAGGCGGCGCTGAACATGCGCGACGCGCTGACCGAGCATCCGGTCAAGCAGGTTATTTTCCTCAGCTCATTGCAGGCAAAAAGTGGGCAAACAAATTCGAAACACCTGAAGGCGCGGCAAATCACAGCAGATATCCTGCGCGATTCCGGCGTTCCGGTCACCGAACTGCGGGCAGGAATTATTGTTGGCGCAGGCTCGGCGGCCTTCGAGGTCATGCGTGATATGGTTTACAACCTGCCGGTGCTCACGCCACCGCGCTGGGTGCGCTCCCGCACCTCACCTATTGCCCTGGATAACCTGCTGCATTACCTGGTCGCGCTGTTAGATAATCCTGCGACAGGCCACCGCCTGTTTGAAGCCGCAGGCCCGGAAGTGCTCAGCTACCAGCAGCAGTTTGAGCGCTTTATGGCTATCAGCGGCCGCCGTCGTCCGTTGATTCCCGTCCCTCTGCCCACCAGCTGGATTTCCGTGTGGTTTCTGAACGTCATCACCTCCGTGCCGCCCGGCATCGCCAAAGCGCTGATTCAGGGGCTTGAACACGATCTGCTGGCCGATGACCGCAGCCTGCGAGAACTCATCCCGCAGCAGCTCATCAGCTTTGACGACGCCGTACGCCTGACGCTGGCGAACGAGCACAAGCTCGCCAACTCGCAGGACTGGGGCTATGACGCTCAGGCGTTTGCCCGCTGGCGGCCAGATTACGGTTTTTTTGCCAAACAGGCGGGCTGCACGCTCACCACCCACGCCGATCTCCGTTCACTGTGGCAGGTCATTAACCAGCTCGGCGGCAAAGAAGGCTACTTTTTTGGCAATACCCTGTGGAAGACCCGCGCGCTGATGGATTTGCTGGTCGGCCATCGGCTTGCTAAAGGGCGGCCTGAAAAAGCCATGCTGGAAGTGGGCGACACCGTGGATAGCTGGAAAGTGATTATTGCCGAGCCGGAAAAAGAGCTGACGCTGCTGTTCGGCATGAAAGCGCCGGGGCTCGGGCGGCTTTCCTTCACATTGCAGGATGACGGCAACCAGCGCACGCTCGACGTCAGGGCCTGGTGGCATCCTCACGGCTGCGCCGGTTTGCTCTACTGGCTGGTGATGATCCCCGCCCATTTATTTATCTTTAAGGGAATGGCGCGGCGAATTGTTCATTTAGCGGAACAAAACTCGATCAAAAAGAGATGTTAGCTCTTAATCTTTCAGTATTCCCATTGCATGCGCTGCCGTTTCACGGAAAAATGCGCAGCGTTAATCTCAAATATAACGAGTTGGTCACATGAAGGTACTGGTCACCGGCGCAACCAGCGGTTTAGGCCGAAACGCGGTCGAATATTTACGCGCCAGGGGCGTCAGCGTCCGGGCAACCGGGCGCAACGAAGCGATGGGCAAGCTGCTGCAAAAGATGGGCGCAGAATTTGTCCATGCCGACCTGACGGAGCTGGTCTCTTCCCAGGCGAAAGTGATGCTCGCGGATGTCGACACGCTGTGGCACTGCTCCAGCTTTACCTCGCCGTGGGGAACCCAGCAGGCCTTTGACCTCGCCAACGTCCGCGCCACCCGCCGCCTGGGCGAATGGGCCGTGGCCTGGGGCGTGCGCGACTTTATTCACATCTCGTCGCCGTCGCTCTACTTCGACTACCACCACCACCGCAACATCAGCGAAGATTTCCGCCCGGTGCGCTTTGCCAACGAATTTGCCCGCAGCAAAGCCGCCAGTGAAGAAGTTATTCAGCTGCTGGCGCAGGCCAACCCGAACACCCGCTTCACCATCCTGCGTCCGCAAAGCCTGTTCGGGCCGCACGACAAAGTGTTTTTCCCGCGCCTGGTGCAGATGATGCGCCACTACGGGAGCGTGCTGCTGCCGCGCGGCGGCGATGCGCTGGTGGATATGACCTATCTGGAAAACGCGGTGCATGCGATGTGGCTGGCGACGCAGCAACAGAACTTACCGTCCGGCCGGGCTTACAACATCACCAACATGGAAGCTCGCCCGCTGCGGACCATCGTGCAGAAGCTTATCGACGAGCTGGGCATCAAATGCCGCATCCGCTCGGTGCCGTACCCGATGCTGGACATCATCGCCCGCAGCCTGGAGCACTTTGGCAATAAATCGGCCAAAGAACCGGTGCTCACGCACTACGGCGTCTCCAAGCTGAACTTCGATCTGACGCTGGATACAACACGAGCGGAAACGGAGCTGGGCTACCAGCCTATCATCACCCTTGATGAAGGCATTCGGCGCACCGCGCTGTGGCTTAAAGATCACGGCACGCTGCACCGCGGCTAGCCCTGGCCGTATTTCTCCAGGAGTGCTTCGGCTATCGCCTGACTTTCTGCATCCGCTTCGCCGCTGTAATTCGCCGGGCGGAAATGCATCTGGAAGGCGGTAATCACCCTTTTCTGCTGCGCATCGGTCATGCCCGGCAACACTTCGTAGCCATAGCGGGAAAGTAAATCCAACAGCTCCGCCTTATCCACCGGTTGATAAGGGCCACGGCCATTGAGATAAAATGCCACCCGCGCCGCATCTGGCCATGCGCCAATCCCTTTTTCCGCAAAGTGCTTCCAGGGGAACAGCGGACCCGGGTCAACCTTGCGCTGCGGGGCAATGTCTCCGTGAGCCACCACATTCTGCGGCGCGATGTTATAGCGCGCAACAATCTGCTTCGCTAAATCTTCAAGTACCGCAATCTGCGGCTGGCTGAACGGATAGAAGCGCTGAACGCCCCCGATTCGCGTGTAGCCCTGGTTTTCCAGCTCAATCCCCACGGAAGTATCATTGATGCGCGTAGCGCCTCGCCAGAAGCTTATCCCCGCGTGCCAGGCCAGCTGTTCTTCTGGCACCAGCTGCCAGACAACGGGTTTCCCACCGGACAGCGGTGGCTTAGCCGGAATCAGATAGTGAGCGCTGACGTTACGATCTGTGAGCGTGGAGAGCGACCCTGAAAAATCATCCGCGGTGTAGTGGATAACCAGGATTTTCACCCGTGGATAAGCGGCCTGAGCCTGGTGTCTGGTGTCTACTTTAAAGCTGCCCCGATCGACAATCCCTTTTTGGCCGGCGCAGCCCGCCAGCAGCAGCGCCAGGGCAAGCGCTAAGATCCTGGCTTTCATTTCCGTGTTTTCACCGCCGTGCCGCTGACGCAAACCATCAGCATACTGCCGTCCTTACCCACGGTTTCGTAATCGATATCTATCCCGACTACCGCATTAGCCCCCAGGCTTTCGGCCTGCTCCTGAATTTCGCGGAACGCGATATCCCGCGCTTTACGTAATTCTTTTTCATAAGCACCGGAACGCCCGCCGACGATGTCGCGAACCCCGGCAAAAAAATCGCGGAAAATATTAGCCCCCAGGATAGCTTCCCCGGTCACTACACCGCAGTATTCAGTAATGATGTGGCCTTCCAGGCCCGGCGTCGTTGTAAACTGCATCTCGTTCTCCTCTCTTTGCCATCAACATGTTAGCCCGGCAATCGCCACGCGATTTTGAGCCAATACGCTATGCTAAGGTAGTCCTCCTGAGAAAATAAGGAAATAAAAATGCGCAGCTCAGCTTTGGCTCTTCTCCCCTGTGCGCTGGTTCTGTCGGCCTGTACTACCGTAACGCCAGCCTTTAAAGACATCGGCACCCGCAGCGGCCCCTGCGTCAGCGGCGGCCCGGATGACGTCGCTCAGCAGTTCTATGACTACCGCATCGCCCACAAAGGTGAAGGCCTGAGTTCCGTCGCCGCGCTGCGGCCTTACCTGAGTGATTCCCTGTTCCAGCTGCTGCAAAAATCCAGCACCTCACCGGCCGCACAAAACGCGTTTACCCGCAGCGATATCTTCTCCAGCCAGTCCGAAGGGCCGGATAAAGCAAGCGTTGCCTCTGCGTCAACTATCCCTAATACCGACGCGCGCAATCTTCCGCTGCGGGTCGAGCTCACTCGCGGCAGCCAGACCTGGAAAGATGAAGTGCTGATGGTGCGCGAAGGCCAGTGCTGGGCGGTGGACGATGTGCGTTATCTCGGTGCGGCAAGCCACGCGCCAACCGGCACGCTGCGGCAGGCGGTTGAAGGGAAATAGCGGCAATTTTGGCTTACGCTATGCGGGTGGAAAAAACGTAACCCCTGTAAATAGTCTGGCATTTTCAGGGAATGCGGTTTTTTATACTTAGCCACCACCCGCCTCGCTATTTTGTGCTAACTTTACGCCATGAAAGCAGTTATTTTTAAGTTTTAACGCACAAAGATTGCATAACTATTCTGTTAAAGGTACCCTTTGCGGCCTCAATTGCTATTCAACTTCATCGCATGAGTATTCAACTAGACAGCATTAATTGCTTTTACGGTGCCCATCAGGCGCTGTTCGACATCACACTACATTGCCCGCAGGGTGAGACGCTGGTATTGCTGGGCCCAAGCGGCGCCGGCAAGAGTTCACTTTTGCGCGTGCTTAACCTGCTCGAGATGCCGCGTTCCGGCAAACTCAGCATCGCAGGCAATAATTTCGACTTCTCCAAAGCCCCCGGCGACAAAGCGATTCGCGAACTGCGCCAGAACGTCGGCATGGTCTTCCAGCAATACAATCTGTGGCCGCACCTCACCGTGCTGCAAAACCTGATTGAAGCGCCGTGCCGCGTGCTGGGTTTAAGCAAAGATAAAGCGCGCGAACGCGCCGATAAGCTGCTTGAACGCCTGCGCCTGAAGCCGTATATGGATCGCTATCCGCTGCATCTTTCCGGCGGTCAGCAGCAGCGCGTGGCGATTGCTCGCGCACTGATGATGGAGCCGTAGATTCTGCTGTTTGATGAGCCTACTGCCGCCCTCGACCCGGAAATCACCGCGCAGATCGTCAGCATTATTCGCGAGCTGGCGGAAACCAACATTACTCAGGTCATCGTGACCCATGAAGTAGAAGTGGCGCGTAAAACCGCCAGCCGCGTGGTGTATATGGAAAACGGCCACATCATCGAACAAGGTGATGCCAGCTGCTTTGCTAACCCGCAAACCGATGCGTTTAAATTCTATCTCTCTCACTGATGTTGAACGGGAAAACGACAATGAAAAAAGTTTTGCTGGCCACTCTTTTAGCCACTCTGAGCCTTTCTGCTACCGCCGCACAGACTATCCGTTTTGCTACCGAAGCCTCTTACCCTCCGTTTGAGTCTATCGACGCCAACAACAAGATCGTCGGCTTTGACGTTGACCTGGCTAACGCCCTGTGCAAACAGATCGATGCCACCTGTACCTTTACCAATCAGGCGTTCGACAGCCTGATCCCAAGCCTGAAATTCCGCCGTATTGACGCGGTAATGGCGGGGATGGACATCACGCCTGAGCGTGAAAAACAGGTGCTGTTCACCAAGCCTTACTATGACAACTCCGCGCTGTTTGTTGGCGTGAAGGGCAAGAACGCTGATATCAGCGCGCTGAAAGGCAAGAAAGTGGGTATCCAGAACGGGACCACGCACCAGAAATACATCACCGATAAGCACCCGGAAATCACCACCGTGCCTTATGACAGCTATCAGAACGCTAAGCTGGATCTGCAGAACGGCCGTATTGATGCCATCTTCGGCGATACCGCCGTGGTGACCGAATGGCTGAAAGCCAACCCGGAACTGGTTGCCGTGGGTGATAAAGTGACCGACAAAGATTACTTCGGCACCGGCCTCGGCATCGCCCTGCGCCAGGGCAACACTGACCTGCAGAGCAAATTCAACGCCGCGCTGGATAAAGTGAAACAAGATGGCACCTACAAAGCCATCTACGACAAATGGTTCCAGAAGTAATCGACTCGATGAACGAATTGTTTCCATTAGCAAGCGCCGCCGGGATGACCGTCGGCCTTGCCGTTTGTGCCCTGATAGTCGGCCTCGTGCTGGCGATGATCTTTGCCGTCTGGGAGTCCGCCAAATGGCGCCCGTTGGCATGGATTGGCTCAGGGCTGGTCACGCTTTTCCGTGGCCTGCCTGAAATTCTGGTGGTGCTGTTTATCTACTTCGGCTCCTCCCAGCTGCTGCTGATGCTCTCTGACGGCTTTACCATTAACCTCGGTTTTGCCGCGATTCCGGTCAAAATGGAGATTGAGAACTTTGACGTCAGCCCGTTCCTCTGCGGCGTGATTGCCCTCTCTCTGCTCTATTCCGCCTATGCGTCGCAGACGCTGCGCGGCGCGCTGAAAGCGGTACCGGTTGGGCAATGGGAATCAGGCCAGGCGTTGGGGTTATCCCAAACCGCGATTTTCTTCCGGCTGGTGATGCCGCAGATGTGGCGCCACGCGCTGCCGGGTCTGGGTAACCAGTGGCTGGTATTGCTGAAAGACACCGCCCTGGTGTCGCTTATCAGCGTGAACGACCTGATGCTGCAAACTAAAAGCATTGCCACCCGCACCCAGGAGCCGTTTACCTGGTACGTGATTGCCGCTGCGATTTACCTGGTTATCACCCTGCTGAGCCAGTACATCCTGAAGCGTATCGACCTGCGCGCCACGCGCTTTGAACGGAGACCTGACTGATGCTCGAGTACTTACCGGAGCTGATGAAAGGTCTGCACACCAGCCTGACGCTCACCGCCGCTTCTATTGCCGTAGCGCTCGTGCTGTCGCTGCTGTTCACCATCGTTCTGACGCTGAAAACGCCGGGGCTGGTGCACATTGTGCGCGTCTACATCACGCTGTTTACCGGCACGCCGCTGCTGGTGCAAATCTTCCTCATTTACTACGGGCCGGGGCAGTTCCCGTCGCTTCAGCACTATCCGGTGCTGTGGCATCTGCTTTCCGAACCCTGGCTGTGCGCCTTGATTGCGCTGTCGCTCAACAGCGCCGCGTACACCACGCAGCTATTTTACGGCGCTATCAGAGCCATTCCTGAAGGCCAATGGCAGTCCTGTAGCGCCTTGGGGATGAGCAAGAAAGACACGCTGGCTATCCTGCTGCCGTATGCTTTCAAGCGTGCGCTCTCTTCCTATTCAAACGAAGTAGTGCTGGTCTTTAAAAGTACCTCGCTGGCCTACACCATCACGCTGATGGAAGTGATGGGCTACGGGCAGCTGCTGTACGGACGCACCTATGATGTGGCCGTTTTTGGCGCAGCCGGGCTGGTCTACCTTATTGTTAACGGACTTCTCACGCTGCTGATGCGCTTTATCGAACGCCGGGCGCTGGCCTTCGAGCACCGAAGCTAGAAAGGTTAATAGGAAAGCGGGGCAAACCCCGCTTTTTTTACGCCCCGATAAATATAATTATACATTTTTATTGCATATAAATTCACATTTTGGCATGGTTGTTTGACGTCGGGAAACGACGATTTAAAACAATATTGACAGACGGGAGCAACACGCATGAAAAAGTTACTGTTAGCCGCAATCCTGGCTACAACCGCATTTGGCGCGGCTGCAGCGGAAAAAATCAGCTTCGGCTCTTCGGCAACATATCCTCCTTTTGAATCTCTGGACGCCAGCAATCAGATCGTCGGTTTCGATATCGATCTGGCGAAAGCGCTATGCAAACAAATGCAGGCTGAATGTACCTTCACCAACCACGCCTTCGACAGCCTTATCCCATCGCTGAAGTTCCGCAAATACGATGCGGTCATTTCCGGTATGGACATCACGCCGGAGCGTGCAAAGCAGGTCGCCTTTACCAACCCGTACTATGCCAACTCGGCGGTGGTGATTGCGAAAAAAGGCCAGTTTACGTCGCTGGACGACCTTAAGGGCAAACGCATCGGGATGGAAAACGGAACCACGCACCAGAAATATCTGCAGGATAAACATCCTGAGATCAAAACCGTCTCTTATGACAGCTACCAGAACGCGATCATTGACCTGAAAAATGGCCGTATCGATGGCGTGTTCGGCGATACCGCCGTAGTGAACGAATGGCTGAAAACCAACCCGCAGCTGGCTACCGTGGGCGAGCATGTGACCGACGCGCAGTACTTTGGCACCGGTTTAGGGATTGCGGTTCGCCCGGATAATCAGGCGCTGCTGAAGAAACTCAACGATGCGCTGGCGGCAATTAAAGCAGACGGGACTTACCAGAAGATTAGCAATCAGTGGTTCCCGCAGTAAGTTTGTTCTCACTCCGGGCCGCTCCTTAGTCACAAATATGTTTTATGTAAGGCCCGCTAAGATTCCGTTCACCTCAAGTACAAGCTCATATGCTATCACCGAGCGTAGTGAACGTGTCCGGGGAATAACGCCATCCCCCGGACAGCCCCGGCGCCCGGCAAGCTCATCGCCGCTAAAGCGGTAAACCCACCGACCATCACCCAAACAGTCGGGGT
>NZ_JACARU010000058.1:0-54849 GCF_013386425.1 Cedecea sp. P7760
ATCTCTACTTAGCCTTGACATAAAATGTAGGGGCTCAATGCTAATGTCTATTTGTAGCTCATTAGGAATGTCCAGGCTATAGTTTTCAGACCTGTATGTCTAGTCAACGACTCGCTTTTTCCTGATGAGGAGTTTTCTATGGCCATACATGACGCCGGGATGTTCACCGTGAAAGAAATTAACCGCCTCAAAATCCTTCAGGACGTCATCGATCGCAACCTGCGTCCTGGCCAGGCTGCGGAGATGCTCGGTATCACACCAAGGCATTGCAGCCGTCTGCTCAAACGTTATCGTCAGTCCGGACCGCTGGGCATGAACAACCAGAGTCGCGGTCGCACCGGAAACCGCCTGTTGCCCGCATCACTGACTCAGCTGGCGCTGAATATCATCCGGGAACGCTACCCCGATTTTGGACCGACGCTGGCACGGGAAAAGCTCGAGGAAGTTCATGGCCTGGCCCTGGGCAAGGAAACCATCAGACGCCTCATGATAAAAACCGGGCTCTGGCTTCCCCGTAAGCAACGCACGCCAAAAATTCAGCAGCCACGCTATCGCCGGGCTTGCTGCGGCGAACTGATACAGATTGATGGTTGCGACCATCACTGGTTCGAGAACCGTGCGCCTGCCTGTACTGCCCTAGTCTACGTTGATGATGCGACGAGCCGCCTGATGCAGCTTCGCTTTGTTAAATCGGAATCGACTTTCACCTATTTTGAAGCCACACGGGGCTAAGAAGTAGAGTTCTATCTAGTCTATCGAAAAATCTATTGTTATGTGTAAGTATGCGAGAGAGTATGTTTGGGAATGTTGAAGAAACATTCACTCATGAAATGAAAAAACTAGAGGCAAGGATAGAGAAAGGCATTAGCCGACGAACCGCAAAATTAACGGGGTCAGGACATGAAGTTTAACTCATTGATAATTTTAATTTTAACTACCTTCCCATGCTTCGCTGTCACGGAGTCGGAATTTATGAAAATGGATAAATGGCGGCTGTTTGATAAATCAACAGATGGGAGTGAAATATATATAAAAGGAGGCGTTATTGATGGGGGTATTACTTCTATCTGGTATAAATTCACATCAAAATCGTTAAATGTATGCAGTAATGGGAATGTGCTCATGACAATAGATGAAAAATTAATATGTGATTCCCAAAAGAAAACAAAAACTCAATCAGAAATAGCACGGGTATTTTACAAATGTAAGGAAAGAAAAATGAAGTTTTCAGACCGCACACTGTTTAATTATTTCGGTGAGGCTATTTATAGTAACGGTTCAGAAGGGAGATGGAAAACAATAATTCCTGATACGTTTGCGGAAGATTTATATTATAAGGTTTGCAAGAATTAAGGATGTGCATAATGACGTTATGCTAAAGAGGCCGTCGTGAGAGAGATTTTCGCAGCGGCCTCTCCAATATATGGACATTTCTAAAGAGTTGCTGATTAGACATTACCACTGAGCTTTGGTATTATAAATCGATGGGTTAAAATTGTTCTATTTAGCGTTAATCACTAGAGCGCGGTTTACCATTTCCTTGATGATCTTCCTGTCGGGCAACCTGCACTATCATAATCTAGGATATAGAATGGGCTTACACCGAACGTAACTATAGCAAGAATCGTACATGCGGCACGTCGTGGAATTGTCGATTGGTGCATGCTAATTTTTGAATTGTTCAAACGGTGAACACTACAGAAGATTCCATTTTTTACTTCATAATCAAGAGCAATATTTAGGTATTTTTCAAACAAAAAATCATCAAGATTACTATCTAATATTACAAGCATTTTAAGTGCGTATTGATAATCAGAGACAGATATTGCCACCATTATTTCCTCTCAGAAACTATGAAGTAGAAAGAATAAATAACCAAAGATAATAGTGGACGATACTAATACTACACAATTCAAAATGTACCAGATCAAGGTTTGGAACTTAAGTCGCCGGATCATTTCAGGTCCGTCATGGCTTGTAAATGAGCCTCTACCTTCACTGTTCAACTTATCAGCATTTTTAAATTGCTGATAAGTTGAACCAGCACGAAAAGTAAGCCATGCCATACCTAACATTATGAATCCAAATAAATAAAATGCTTTTTCTAAGTAAAAGTCTACCGCTGATACAACACCCAGATTATCCATTTAGTTACTCTCAATATTAGTGATTTTATAGTTGGCTAACTGTCTGAAAGCCCTAATCATGGTCATTACAATCCAACCAGTTAACAGGTTCACCAAGATACCGTGTCAATGCTGCTTTAGCGTATTGTGGCTTAGTGTAAAATCGAGGGAACCAGCCATCGTAATTTTGCGTCCCATTGCGCCGGTATTCAGGTTCGACAGATAGTCGACACCCCTGACCGTGAGGCGAAATGATAAAGGTGACCCCGTCAATCGAATCAGAACTCAACCGGATACTTATCATGGCTCATCCTCATCTATACTAAGTCACTCATGGCTATGCACCGAAATATTACGTGATGTAAACTCATAATTCTAGATCTTCAGGCCACAAAAAGTAGTTTTCTCCTTTTTTATAACGATTGGGCTTGGCTTCTGCCCCTGCCGCTATGCCTGCATCGGTCAATATGTATTTTCCTTCTACGTCCATGAGATACCCAACGTCGATTAATCTTTTATATAGAGATAACAAATCAGTTTTAAGATTTTTTGCTAGATTTGTCGAAGTGAGTTTTGAACTCGTATTTAAATCAGTAAAAAATCCATTTTGATTTTTTGATGGTTCTTCATGAAAGGTTGAGGAGAAGTCGGATGACTCTTTATTGGTTTCTTCACTTTCTTTTGATTCAATTTTTTCTTTTTCTGTTGTTTGGGGGTGGATATTATCCGTGCTGATTCTGATTAATCGCTGAGCTTCATTTAAAGATGAGGTGTATGCATCCTTCTCCTGCTCTTTAATAATTAAGACTCCTATTTCATGATTATTAATCTGACTAAAATCATAAAGGTTAAGACTGGAAACAATGCATTGATTTTCATTGGCATATAATTTTGCATGTAGGTTTTGACAAAAACTAAGGCGTACAAAAGGCAGGTTTGTTAACCATTCATATTGTTTAGAGTTTAGTTCCGATTTTCCATAAACAATTCTGATGTCAACTTTTAGTCTATTTTTATCTTCGATCAGCTCTTTAATGCGATTACTAAGCTTAAGGTATGGGCTAATGAGAATTAACCTTTCCTCAGCTTCAGTGATGGTTTTTTCAAGTTGATAATTCAAACCAGTGGTGTTGAGTACTTGTACCATGTATACCTCATTTTAATTTTTAATGATGCCTTGATAACGGCAAGGTTTTTTAGAACTATGCAACCTTCTTTTCAAAACCCAGCATCCGAGGATTCTGAAGAACAAAGTCTCTGACGCCCGATATACATGCTTTGATGATTATATCAAAGTGCGGCTGCGCCTCCGATACCAAATTTCCCGTATTATCCAGTAGCAGTATGACCCCTAGCGATTTTACAAGCTGGTACTCAACTGTCGACCGCTCTACGGCGATCTGAAGCATGTAAATAGTTTCTCCGGATACATTTCCGTCTATTCCCGTCACCGTTGCTGTGCAAGCAGCCTGCTGAACTGGGGAATGAGGTGAATAATAGTCATACCAGTAATCGGTCTTCACCGTTTCTTTCCTCGGTTGCAGGTTTTTTACGGGCCATTTCACCCAGACGGAAGACAAATTTTCAGAAACAAGTGAATACCGTAATGCCTTAAGAGGGTCATCAAATTCACCCCGGGACCATGTCGCATCATATTCAGTTTGAAAGGTCAATGGATCTATTACTGCAATAAAATCGAACTGGTCTTTATTAATTTTAGAGGCTCGCTCATTCATAAAGAAAAGGCCAAGCCTGAAACCTTTATCACTTCTCCAGCTGGCACCGGCTGGCTGATAATACGAATTGATAAATGGGCGGAGTTGCTGGCCTGTATGCAGAAAGATAAATGAAGGTGCCAGGGTTTTATTCCCATTCTTGACCGGATTAACATAGAGACGTTCGCCTGCGCTGAGCAACTCTATAATCGCCTTTGAAATAACAACAGCAGCTGAAGGTATGCAGGCGTTGCCGCCCTCCTCCATCGAATGCACCAAATCCCCATCCGGGCCCGTAGTAACGAGTCGCAGACACGTTGGGCAGCGGTGAGTCTGCCCGGTGCAAACAGGCCACGTAAGACGTCCATCATCATCAAGCGCAATTTTCAGTAAAGGATGTTGGATTGTCATCGCTGTCACTCCCTGCTTTTCGTTTTTTGAGGCTTTGTGTTTTGCTGGCGCCACTCCCAGGGTGCAACGGGATTAGGATCGACCCAGAGGCCTTTAACGGCTTTCTGAGCTGAAGCTTCGAATTTTAGATAGTTTGGAACAATGGCATTTCCATCAAACCGGTATACCCATGCATAGCCGCTGTCTACCATCGAAGCGTTTATGTCATAGCCATCAAGCCAAATGGTCCCCAACATCCTGCCGTAAATATCGGGTCCGTGGTCTATAACCGTAATATTCTGTGAAGCAATCGCGGAACTCAGCGCTTGCTTGGCCTTTTGTCCGAAGGCCTGCTTACTTTCGGGGGCATCAATACCGTACAAGCGGATTTTGAAGCTTGTATTCTGGTCATCGAGCGCTGTAATGGTGTCACCATCGATGATTTTAACTACTTTTGCTTCAAATGACGGTTGGCCAGCCAGTGAAACAGCCGGGAAAAGGACGATTAATGTCGGCAAAAGTAACTTTTTCAACAGACTCATACGTTCTCCCTGAATTAGTCGGTTTGTAGTAACTAATATGTCGCGTAATTTAACGGGCTTAGTGTATCAATTAGAGAACCATCAATTATTCGTTAACGTGGAAATTTGAATAAATAAAAAATGGATTTAAGGAGGTGAAAATAAGAGGCTTAAGCGAAAAATTGAATTTTCTCCACGTGTTAGTCTTAGGCTCTAAATTATCAATATTTCCTGGAGCCAGGATGAACAACGAGAGAACTGAGCCTGCAATAAAGGCGTTGCCTAATGATGAGTCACCGGCCTCTATCCATAAATTACTGGTTCAAGTAGCCAGCGTATATGACGTTAAGGATCTGGTTGAGAGACTTAATGACGCAACCGGCAGCGATTGGTCGAGAGCATCGCTTATTCGCCAGGTCAAAGGTGCAGTTAATGAATGCCGACTCACTCAGGAAGAATATCGTTATCTTCGTTCGATGCTGCCCTCACGGCCAGCGGACTATGACCAGAAATTTTTCCGCTTTATTGACTTGTTTGCTGGGATCGGTGGCCTTCGCAAAGGTTTTGACGCGATCGGTGGGAAATGTGTGTTCACCAGCGAATGGAATCAGTTTTCCCGTCGAACATACAGTGCAAACTGGTACTGCGAAGAGTCGGACCACCAATTCAACTCAGATATCCGTGACATTACACTCAGCAATCTACCCGAAGTGTCGGAGGACCAGGCCTATGCTTCTATTGATGCTTCCATCCCTGACCATGATGTTTTGCTCGCCGGTTTCCCATGCCAGCCATTCAGTATTGCCGGTGTCAGCAAAAAGAACTCTTTGGGCAGAAAGCACGGATTTGAATGCGACACTCAGGGAACGCTTTTTTTTGATGTTGCCAGGATCATCCGAGCCAAACAGCCTGCCATATTCGTTCTTGAGAACGTAAAAAATCTGAAAAGCCACGATAAGGGTAATACGTTCCGCGTCATCATGAATGCACTTGATGAACTCGGCTACGATGTTGCAGACTGCGATGCTCACGGCCCAAAAGATCCCAAAATTATTGACGGTAAGAACTTTCGTCCACAGCACCGGGAACGTATCGTGCTGGTCGGCTTTCGGCGAGATCTAAAGCTTAAGGATGGGTTTTCGTTAAGTGAAGTATCGGCTTTTTATCCTGCACGACGACCGACCCTTGGGGAACTGCTGGACGCTGAGGTTGATAGCCGATATATCCTTTCTCCAAAGCTCTGGGAATACCTTTATAACTACGCTAAAAAGCACCAGGCAAAAGGCAATGGATTTGGATATGGACTGGTAAATTCGTCTGATAAATCTGCGGTTTGTAGGACGCTTAGCGCACGGTATTATCGTGATGGGTCTGAAATTTTGCTAGACCGAGGATGGGATTTTAGCATAGGCGAAGAGGACTTTAATGACCCTGAAAATATTGCTAGGCGCCCACGTCGTTTGACCCCGCGAGAATGTGCCCGCCTTATGGGGTTTGAGCAACCTGGAAAAGTTACTTTTCGCATACCTGTCTCTGATACTCAGGCATACCGTCAGTTCGGCAATTCCGTCATCGTTGACGTGTTTGCAGCCGTCGCCTGTTTACTGCGTAGTCGTATTGAGCGAGCTGTTGAAGCTCGGATCAGGGGCGAATTTGAAGCGGCATCTTAATGATTGATCTGTGTGATCTTCGCGCTAACGCAATGGTTTATTTCCAAAGTATTTTAACTTAGACGTTGAAAAACCAGGGCAGGAACAAAAGCCAGCTTCAATCAACGCCTTCCACAGGAGGTAACGATGACATATTTCGACTCAGCCGAAGATCTGACTATTTCAAAACAGAGAGCTCTTCAAGAGCTTTCAAAACATGGTGTTGCCGCCAGCGACATCAAAGATTTTTTTTCCGAGTTGGGTGAGAAGGAAGAGTACAACGCGCAGGATGTATTGAAATGGCTGGGCTATTAGTTTTTTTTAAATTTCAGGAGGTCCCATGGGCCAGAAGTTTGCAGTAATTATTGCTTACGATGACGAACCAAACGCGAAACGTTACTCGGCTGAATTTCAGACTAAGGACGAGTATGTTAAGGGATGGCAGTCGGCCCTGAAGAAGGCGCACCACACGTCTGGGCAGAAAACTGTGATCAGCTGCGGATGTCGCGGCAAAGGAACAAAGCGGCTCTACGTCCGAGCACTACCAAACAGTGATACCTTCATCCTGATTAAGGCTGCAAATACCGGCACTGAGCATGATACATCGTGCGTGTTTTTTGACCTCGATGCCAGGCATACGGGGTTAAAGGGATATGCCAGTAATGTTGTGCGCATCAACAATGAAGGGACCATGTCAATCCGCCTCGGCATAGGCATGACGGAGAAAGATCCGCCGGAAAAGTCAGAGGTTCCTCCCCTGCCCCAAATTCAGCGACCTGAAGGCGGACAAGCTTCAATGACCTTGTCCGGACTTCTGAGTCTTTTGTGGACTGAAGCCGGTCTCAATGTCTGGTATCCGAATATGGCTGGGAAGCGTAATGATTCACTGGTTCGCTACAGACTGATGGAAGCCGCGAAACTGATAAAGTCGGGTAGAGCCTGTATTGGCGACCATCTATTTATTGGTTTGGCGGACCCCAAAAGCAAAGTGGCCAGTGAGCAGGTTCAGCTGCTTTCGTCGGCGGAACTGAGCGACAAGCGATTATTACTGTTGTCAATACTGCCGCGTTATGACGCAGAAAAGCATGAGAAACCGCTGAAGTTTCTACCAATGCGTAACTTTGGCGGTTTGCCTCTTACCTTCTTTAACTCTGAAGGGCACTGGGATAGCGTGAAACGGCGATTCCCACTGGAATATGCTGCCTGGAAAAATGGGGGCAAAGTTGTTGTTTTTGCTCTTACCTCTCCCGTATCGGTGACCAGTCGAGGGCTCTCTGCACGAGCTCATCAGATAGTGCTTATGCTGGTGAGTGATAACTGGATACCTCTGGACTCCTCCTATGAAGCGATTGTGTCCCGTAAACTGGATGCTGAACACCGGCACTATGCGAAGCCTATGCGGTATGACGCCAGTGCGAGCGATGTTTTCCCCGATTTTTATTTACTGGATACACGAAGTGATAAGCCGTTCCCGTTGGAAGTTTTCGGGATGGCGACACCTGCCTATCTTGCGCGAAAGGAACTTAAGAAGGCGTATTACAACAAGGAATATGGAGCCTATGGATGGTGGCACTGGGATGCTACGGAGAAGACGGATGACCAGGAACTCCCACAATTCCCGGAAGCTAAACGATACAATTCACCCGAATAACAACCTTAAAATGGGGTTAAAAATGGCGTACATCCTTTCGATGAGCGAGCAGGTTAAACTGAAAGCGTTTTTGGCGGCAGTGCTCGATGACTACAAGCTGGGAGCTATTTCGCAACAGCAAGCTGTTGGCGGGATCACTAGCCTGGTTGATGCTCTTGAGATCAGTGATTCGGGAAAAATCAGCCAAATGCTGACGGAAGGACGTAAACTTCTCCGGACGGGATAAAGAGCCTGCGGACGCCAGGAATTTAAGGCTAATGCAAATTCCTGGCGGGAGCAGTTATGTCGTCTTTTTGTTTCGCGGTTTTGATGCCCCAAGGGTTTTAGGTTTGATGGCAACTACGCCGGTCATTGCTTCGGTAAGCTGCTTGATTGTTCCTCGTAATGACTCTGCAATGGTTTTTTCCGCATTGAGTGTCGCTTCCATTGATATCATCTGATTCCTGAGCTGCTGAAGCTCTTCTGTATGAGCTGTTTGCACCTTTTGGGAAACCAGGTTCTCATCAGTTAAGCGTTGTGCTTCAGCTCGGAGTTGCTCATTCTCCCCTTTAGCTGTTGAGAGCTCCGACCGCACGGCCGTCAGGGCCGTGTCCTTTTCGGCTAAAGATGAGCTCAATTCAGAGGTATGGGATTGTGCTGAAGAAAGGTCCTGTTCAAGCTGACTGACACTGGACTTTAAATCAGACACGGTCCGTTGTAAGTTTTCATTCTGGCTGTTGAGGGCGGTCAGCTCTACCTGCTGCGCTTTATTTTCATCATTCAGCTGCTTCTGATACTCCTGCTGGGAGGCCAGTTCCTGTTTGCGCTCACTCAGTTGCTGGTTTAGTGTCCCTACTGTCTGCTGTAAAAGCTGGATCTCATTTTGGGCATGCTGTAATTCACTTTGAGTTCCCGCCAGAGTTTCTTCTGCTTCCTGAAGTGAATCTCCTAATTTACTGGAGAGTTCACGCTGCTGCTCCAGCTGGTTAATCAGGTTAACTTTTTCGTTATTCAGGACTGTAGCCTGTTCTTTCGACTGTGACAGTTCTTCCAGAATTTCAGCATTCCGCTGCCGTAACTGAGTAATTTCTGCCTTCGCAATTTTCACGCTATCACTCTGGATAGCCGTATAGCTTAAGCGGAAGTACCAGGTGATAAACGCAGTAAAATCACTGAATGCATCTTTAATCTGGTCAGGGATTTCAATCGCGCGTGCTTCCTCGGGCACCTCGTCCACGTATTGCTTGTAGGCCGCCAGCATCTCCTGAGCCCGGGCAAAAGACCCCCCCATTTTATCCCGCAGCCAGTGGGCTTTGAAAAACTGGTCGAGGTTTTCGGTGCTGATGCTCTTATCGAGGCAGATTTGTTCAATCTCGGTGAAATATTTAACCTTAGCTATTGACGAGTAAGGGGAATTCTTCAGTAACTCGGGGCTTAGAGGGGGCGTTTTTGGAGTATCTTCACTTAAACTGGACGCTGTCTGTCCATCCCCGTTCATCAAATTTACATTGTCAGTCATCATTCTTATCCTTTGGCCGGGATCTGGTTGGCAAAATAAATGCTAATCAGGTCATTCAGTGCGTTATGCAGGCTTTCACACTCAACTGAGATATGGACGTTACCATTTTCGAACAATCGGCACTTCCAGCCCTGCGGGTCGGTAATGTCACCCGTAAAATCGGTTTTCCGTAAGACAGCAAGCCGATCGTACATGTTCATTCCACTGCCGACAGGCGGTGTTGCTGCATTGGAGCAGATGCAAACGATATTCTCAAAGTCGTTTAAATAGAAGAGATTATCCTGAGAAAAGCCATTATATCTCAGCATGTTCGAGTCGGGAAAAATGCCGCGTAGTACCAGTTTTTTTGGCATCACAAATTGCTGGGCATTAGTTTTATACCGGCGATCAAGCTGGCATAGCAGATCAACAAACCCTTCAGCAAGCGTAATGCTGCGCATGGCAACTGCCTGGCGCAATGTACTGCGGATTACGGTTAATGACGCAATTGGCGGTGCGTTCCGGAGAGACTCACGGAACTCCGCCCGCTGGTTGTGATTCCAGAATCGGTCAATACCCGTTTCTTCAAAAAGATTGTTCCATGTCTTACGGTCTATTTGCTGTCGCCCTTCCTCGATGCTTGCGGCTAGGGACGCAGGAAGGCCAAAAGCATTAGGGGCCATAATTTTGCTGTTAAACAGTGAAAACCCGCAAATTGCTGAGGCTTCGGCAATCAGCGTCATGCCGTCCAGAAATTTTTGCATAGCGGCATCACGACTACTGGCGAGTTGTTCGGTACGGGTACTCAACTTCAGTTCCGGCTGCGAATTCATGCTCATTTCACGATCCTTTTCCCACTGTTTTTGCTGAGAGATTTTCACTGGCCTATCCACCTCTCTCGTTAAAAAAATTCTCGTAGCGTCATATATAGTAAAGCCTTTACTAGTGACTAGTGATGAAAAAGATTAGCACACAGATGTCGGGCGACCAACAACCCGCAACCCGTTAAGTGGCGATCGCATCCCCTGAATGCACAACCATTACGTTATATGACTGATTAATAAGGTTTTTAGCCGCAATTACACTATGGGGGGGCTATTTGAACGATGGGATTTACCGATAATTAAATCCCATAGTACATAAAGTGAGCTAAAAAAGGCCGGTAAACGTGACGCCGTCACCTCGCGAGGGTTTCTTGTGGTAACTAGTTATTAGTAAAGGCATGACTAAATGTATAATGGGATAGTTGTTCGGGCCTCTTCTTTGGTCGTTATCACGGATGAGGGGCTGTTACGACAGATAGGCAGTGATTGCACACATTGGGCTAAGGGCAACAAAATGACGGCGTCGCGAATTACACACCTAATAACGTCCTGTACCAAAGGTAAGCACTTCCAGTGCGGCTCCCGTGCGGAACTGAGCATCCGGGCCGGAGAGACACCTGAAGAGGCTATGGCCAGTTGGGCAGCGACCATAAGACGGTCGCAAAGTGCATCACCGGTACCCGCTCTATCGCTCTATACTGGGAATCACTGGTCAACGGCAAAAGAGATTTTACGGACGACGGAAAACCTGGAGTTGTGGGTGATCTCTGCCGGGTTGGGTTTTTTGAATAGTCGGGACCTCGTCGACGCATATGAAGCCACCTTTCATGATTTACCGTTCAGTCACCGCCAGTGGTGGCGAGAATTAACAAATACATTCGGCAATGAAAGGACGGTGAAATCTATTGAGACATTGATGGAAGCAAGGCCTTTCGATGATTACGTCATCGCTGCCTCCCCCGTTTATATCTCGGCGGCGGAACATGATATCCTGGCAGGGGCAAGCAAATTAAATAATCACATTGCTCAGTTGACGATTGTAACGTCTGGGGCATATTCTGGAAGTCTGGAACCATATTTAATTCGTAGTGAATCCCGTATGATGCACCAACTATCTAGCAACATGGTTTGTCTTAACATCAAACTCGCACAATATATTATTGGAAGTCGTCGCATTAGTTTTAAATCATAAGACGAGCACAAGTAAAAATTAGTATCTTACGCACACGAAATCTTACGCACTTAGCTGGCTCAAAATAATAAAAGAGTGTACTATCGTGTAGTATTCGTTTAATTTAAAAACTCTAAGTGAGGCCATATGTCCGAAGCACTCAAATCATTAAACAACATTCGTACTCTTCGTGCGCAGGGCCGTGAACTGCCATTAGAGGTACTTGAAGAACTGCTGGAAAAATTGAGCGTTGTCGTAGACGAACGCCGTCAGGAAGAAACTTCCAAACAAGCTGAACTGGAAGCGCGTCAGGAAAAACTCGATTCCCTGCGTAAATTAATGCTTGAAGATGGAATTGATCCTGAAGAACTTCTGAGCTCTTTCTCTGCTAAATCCAGCGCACCAAAAAAAGCTCGTGATCCGCGTCCGGCGAAATATTCCTTTACCGATGAAAATGGTGAAACGAAAACCTGGACTGGTCAAGGGCGCACCCCTAAAGCGCTGGCTGAACAGCTCGCGGCCGGTAAGTCCCTGGATGATTTCCTCATCTAAGTAAAAGAACATCACAGATAGGTCACTTTAAAAGCCACTTTTTAGTGGCTTTTCTTTTGGTACAACAAAATATTTCGGGAAATTATACTTTCGAACTCCCTTCCTGAATTATTTCAATACTGTTCCTTTTAAGCGCCTCTGTCAGCGCAACAACAGCCCAATCCGGGCAACTTCTTGAACTTGGCTTGTCAGGGTCATTTACCCATGACCTTACCGTTCTGACTGAGCAGGGGCGGCGTGTGTATTCACAAATCAGGTATGCGGCTCTTGCTTGAGTCAACCCGTTTTCGTCCAGCATCGCCAGAAATGCAGCCCTGTTATCTGACACTGTTCAATCCGTCCCTTTTGAAGGTGATACTAACCTGCCCCTCTGCCGGAACCTCCATTAGTTCACGAATTTTTTTATTAATAGTAATTTCGGCTGTACTCACAAATGCAGGAATTCCTTTAATTAAAAGATTGAGTGTACAGGCAATGACCGTAACGAAAACACATATATTTGCAACTGAATGAATGGCCTCAGCAATTGTCTCTGAGGACGCATTACGAAGTTCAGTAACAAACTGGGTTGTCTCGCCTGGGTGAGTAAAAAAATAGAGCATAGAAAATGCAATAATAACTGCAATGCTCTGAGCGAAATAAACCCATAGCTTTATAATGAATTTCCAGATAAAGCCCACGTAACTGAATACAGCAGAGATGCGTATGCGCCAATCTTTTTTAACTGACTTAACGATTTCTTCATATTGTGATATTGGCATTGAGCCGACTTCAATATTATTTACGCTGATTACTGCAACGCCATCCTGCATGTTCATTTCTCCGGTTGATTAACGGATAGGCACATGTGCCTATTGAGGGCAAGGTTTTATGCTTCTTTCCGGGCATTCGGCAAAACACCAAGTTACAGTCTGAGATTTGTTACTTATCTTCCTTATAGAAGTCAGGGCCTAAAGCTTCAAGATAAACTTTTGGTGTTTGGGTTGGTTTGCCGTAAGCCCAGCCAAGAAGTGAAAAGTCTTTTATGTACTTATGCTTTTTGGATACAGATGTACCTCCAGCATAAGTAATGTTAACACCTGAGTATTTAACCGTCCCATCGAACTCAATTGCCCAGTTATTTGAAAGGGTGATGCCATCAAGTCGGAGCATTTGGTTACGGGTAAGATGACTTTTGATGATTGATTCGGAAGTCCGTTGATACCATTCTGCAAACTTAGGAGAACCATCGTCACCTTTTTTATACGTAGATAAAGTTTTATCTAGGCTAGCTTTGGCGTTACGATTATATCGTTCTTTAATCTTTTCGATGTTCGATTTAGACACAGTGCAAGTATAATTCACTCCTTTCTGAATTCCGTCCCAGTCGAAAGATTTCCACTCCCCCTTTTCACAGTCCTGACGAGAGGACATAACCACTGATAGTGGTCGTTCATCTCTGAACTCGCTATAGACTTGAGATTTAACCTTATCAATGTATTCATCAGCGAAAGCAAGATCGGCACCAAGAATCATAGTAACCAAACTCAGGAACTTAATAGCGTTTTTCATTTTTTTTTCCTTATAAACTGTATCAGGAGCTATTATATTATGCAGTAACTCAAAAAGCGGGCAAGCGGTGTGTTCATTGAGCGATGAGCTATTCTATGTGAAATAGCGAATCACTAAAATGATGACTGCCCCTAACAATGCCACGAACGCGAGCAATTTTAAAATATGTGCTGAAAGCGTATCAGTAAACATCACCCCAACGCCGGTGATAATAAACGCAATTGCAGCCAACCACATACTCGCGGTGGAAACTATGGGGTTCGTAACCCCAAGAATATCACCGAGACTAGTGCCAAATGCGAACATAAAAGCAACCAGTACTGGCCTAATCCACTTTTCGTTACGAGCATAATAAGAGTTATTGATAACTGCCATCATTTTTACCTCTAAGCTATGTGAATTTCTTAGTTCTTGTGAATGTACGAAGGCTAACATATTGTCCATCCCTCAGATTGAGGGGCTACAGCGTTTCTGTGTCCGAAACCGAGCGATTACGTACATCATGTAGGCTGCGTGTACGAAAGTAAGCAAAACGATTAACGGACAACCGGATCGTTCCGTACATCCCTTACGGTCAGGGGGCTTCGCTCAATGGAACGAAATCACCCGTTAAGCTCAAAACGCTTAACGTAGGATAATTTCCGAATTCCAAACTGACCCCTAAAGAGATGAAAGCGATGTACATCATAACATCAGCCAAGTCGGTGACTAATAGGTTGCATGACCTCATCATCAGTGTGAGATGTGCCCCACAGTCGTCTTACCCGTATCAACCTCCCTTGGTAGTTTGATCGGTCATATTGAAAGTCTGTTTGCGCTCTGTTGTAGGGGAAAAACAATCACGCTTTTTGCTTTCGCGCATCAAATGCACAACGCCTTTGCTGGCGCGCCCCAGATCAAACACAACGACCTGTCCAACCTCTATGCCCTGCCCAACCAGCTCCGGATCAATCATCATGACCTGGCCTAAATGCTCTGACTTTTGCTCAGTTCTAAACATAGTAACCCTCTCTTATTAAAAGCTAACGTTTATGGTGTAACTGAACTGGCGACTGCCATGAGTCAACAGCGTCAGATACATCATGAAGTTGCATGTCCTCATCCAACTAGTGCTTGTTAACTACAAAACATCGTGCCCGACATTAACAATGTGCAGCCATCAGTATCACGTATTTGACAATTGTGCCCTGGCAAGGCCGCCCGCGAATTTCGAGTAAACAGGAAGAAAATAAAAAGAAAACAAAGAGTTATAGCCTGATGTATACGCGCCGATCGGGAATCAGGCGAAGCCTGACCGCACGGAAGGGTCTGGCAGGGGGCATTAGGGATGAGGACATGCAATTGTGTTATCACGTCCGCACCAGCTGTCGTGGAAATCATCCCCGGCCGGTTAACCCGGTTTCGGATGTTCACCAGTTTTCCGGGTAGCAAGGCCAGCTCATCCAGACATCGAGCACCTCGGTATCACTGACCGCCGCAGCGTAAATCCCGGCACCCGGGAAGAAATAGACAGGCAGGCTGGCGGCGGGTGACGTGCTGTCATCCGTCAGGGAGCCGACAACCTCATGCGGCCCCCGGAGTAAATCACCCAGGTAGTCATCCGGCCTGATGCCGTTGCGGGATGCAGCCATCTCCACAAACTCCGCCAGCGGATGGCGGGTCGGATAACCCCTGAACACTTCATACGATGGCGAAACACATTCGCCGCTGGTGGACCGCCCCCAGTACCCGGCCAGTTGTTCCGGACCGAGTCCACAGGCATGTTGGGTGACCTGTGCTTTAAACTGTTCGAACGTATTCATTCCTGAAGTCCCTGTAGGGTATATTTGGCAAACCTCCCTGCCAGCGTCACTACCGGCAGGACACCGCATTGTCAGACGCGACCACCGGCTATGAACCGGCAAGACGTCAGTCGCCCGCCAGCCCGGGTGAGGTGGAATACAGTTTACCAGTTCCGGCCGACTGACTTTGCCGCCAGGAGACGCTAATTACACTATTATTGAATCTTTGCATCTTCGATGACCAATATCGCCCCGACGCTGAACGCTACTGGAATGCATCTCTTGCCACGATTGAAAGGATCAAACACACCTACCGCGCAAAAATCCGGAACTCCTGATCCAGTCTTTCGGCCATAACAGCCCAACGCTAATGTATGTCCATTAGCGTTGGGCTGTTATGATGGCTGTGCCAGTTTATATTACCGGACTGATCATGATAGGTACTCTGAGACCATGTAAGAAATGAACAACCCATTACTGCTTAAGGCGAGCAAGTAGATTTTGTTTACGTTTCCATGCCCGCCAGGCCCGTAACTCACCAGCCCCCTTCAGAGCAATGAGAAATTTGTTGGTCCTTCAGTTGTTGCCACCTTACTGTCTTCGCAGGCCGTCAGGCAGACACTTTTAAGTCGGTGGTTGTAGAGGCCAATACGGGCGATTTCCTGGAGATAATCCCGTTCCTCCATCGTTAGCGACTGCCCTTCCTGTGATTTTGTGATCATGTCCTGCCAGTTCAGCAATTTCTCGTAATTCACATGCTCACTGGTGTCGAGACAATGCAGACGGAAGTAACGTATATACAGCGGAAATTCATCAGTCTGGGCTATATTGGATGCTCTGACGGTGAGCCGACACAAACAAACGATGGTGTCCTGCTGCATTCTTATCAGCGTATTCATGCTCTGGGGTAAGATGTCCGGCAGCTTCATGTAGCAGTCGGAAAGACGCTGGAGAAGTGGTCCTGCTTCCGCAGGCTCACGGCCCTGATAAACCTTCAGGGGTTCAGTCCCCAGTTCCTGCATCATGGGATGATACAACCACTCTCGTGACTCCGTCTCATCAATGATAATTTTCTCGATACGTTCGCTGTAGGTTCCATCTCGCCTGCCAAGTTGTACCTGACTGATTTCGTATTCTATATCCGGCAGATCGATACGTAATGCTGCTACCATTTCCGAGGGATGGAGATGGTCGAACGTCAGCTTCCCGGCCACGCTGCGATCGGTATCAAGAAACACGGCGACACAGAGGTCGTTAACCTTCACAAACAGATCTGCCGTGGCGCCGAACATGCTTCCGCTGCCGCTTACCTCATCAAGTGGCACCTTCCCGCCTTCATAACCGGCCAGAAGATGCGGGAAACCGAGAAGATGTCTTTCCCGGACAACTTCAATAATTTTTCCCCGAATCGCCTCCATCAAGCCGTCACAATCACCGAAGAGGTCCGTGGTGTGGCTATAGTGCCAGAGTTTGACCTCACCCTGCCTGGCGATCAAATCCGTACGACACCCGGGGCAGATACAGTTGCATGCACTCCCTCTGCTTACTTCCGTGATGTCCAGATACCGCCCAGTTTCGCGATGGAGTCCGAAAGGAATCCCATAGGTATAGCTCTTTCGCATGTTATTTCCCCCGCAGCATACAGACATTCACTATATCGGACGAAAGCAGTATGACATTTCGATAAGAGGTCTTTTTTCATGAGTTTTTAAGTTGCTTTTATTACTGTGGCAGGGGCAAATGGATAAAGCGATGGCAATTCTATGCTGGTAAAAAGTTACTTTTCCGGTTGCCCGTCCCTCCACCAGCAGTGAGACTTATTAATACGGACGGAACCGGAATTAGTGAGCATTCCAACAGTGGGCTCACTTTCAGGACGAAAGCTGATTTAATATAAATACTGGACCCTACATTCAATGCAGTTTGTGTTGATCAATATAACCCATCATAAATTGCATAAGTTCCGGGTCACTCCGGGCAGAAAAAAGTACAGTCACTACGTTTTTCATCGCACTTGTCGCATTGCTGGCGTCAATAGCATTCTTGTCATTTATAATTGCATTATTCCCAATTTTATTAATCTGATTAATTACTTCATCCTCACTGATGCTTGTACTCCGGATTGAATCAAAAATCGGGTAGGCCTGCGCCGCATATTCAGTGAAGCGGACAGCATCAAGGCTCGATGCCAACGCCGCCTTTTCCTGTCGGGAATATACCGCCAAAGCGGTCTGACTCAGCAACTCCGAAGGCGTCTCGCAGGCCGCAGTACTGGTGTTCCCCTGGATCATGCCCATTCTGAAAAAATTCGAGACAACCTTGTTTATTTCATCATTCATTATCTGGCTGAAACCAACTTTTGGGTCTGAGGTAGTGAAATTTGCCCTGTAGTTCTCAAGCGCCAGAGAGGCAACCTCTGCGTTGCCCGTCTGAGTTGCGTTACAGGCGTAACGGTAACCTTCATCCAGTTTTTGACTGAACTCGTTTAGGCTCGCCGCGTTTAAATAAAAGGAGATGAATGGAAGAGTTAAAATTAATAAAGGTTTAATTTCCATGCGTTTTACCACAACAGAGCAAGTAAAGCATTTTAAGTGAAGTTATTACTTTTCTGATTAAACTAATTCCCAGAGGTGGTAATAAATAATTTAATAAATTTATATGTTCAACAGACGATTTCATAAACCTCTTTTTGTTAAACGTCGGCTGTATAATGGTTCCCGGGATTTTCATTTTACTGACGAACCAGGGTCCATACACTGGCGGGGACTTTATCGTAGAGTTTTTTCATTGTCAGTTCAGCTTTTCGATGGTCATATGCCCCGGAAATTTCTAGTGAAACTATACCAACATTCTTTTCACAGAGTCGTTCAAATACTTTTTCCAGTGTGTCAAATGAAGAGCACTTACGAAATTTCATCAAATACGCCTGTTTAGTTTCGGACATGGTCAACCTTAAGTTATTTTCAGCAAAAGTACAGTATCCCAATCTTATGTGGATTTGTTCCGGGAATCTAATTTTTTTTGCAACTATTTGACGTATAACTCCGGCTCGTTGCTGAACTGGCGGGCCCCCTTTTTTTGTTGCCCGGAACCTGTTCATAAGCAGGTACCGCAATGCTAAAATGGCTGTAAATAAAAACAGTGTATTCAGGTGGACACAATGAATAGCCAGCCAGTAACCAGACGGTTTGCAGACAACGATCTCCATCAACAATTGTCTACGGTTAAAGTTAATGACAAGCAACTGATGCGCCTCATCCGCTATTTTTCTCACCTGAAATACCATACGGCTAAGACGTATCTCCATTGGCTGCGTTCCTGGAATGAGTGGTATCAGGCAAATGCAGGAAAGGAGGTGAACGAAGATTGGCCCGCCAGCTCTCTCCCGGTGACTGAAACTCCACTGCTGGCCTATTTAGACCATCTTCAGAAGTCACTGTCACGAAGCAGTATTAAAGGGTGCCTGCATGCCCTGAACAGTATCCAAAGGAAAGCACTCGATCAGCCTGGGATCATCACATCTGAAGTGGGTTATATTCTTGCGGCCCTCGAACAGGCTGAAGCCCGAAAGCAGAAAGTTACCCGCCAGGCTACGCCATTCATGGTGACGGATCTAAAGGCATTGATTAAAGCACACAGTACGACGCAGTCGGTGCGCAAACTCCGCGACCTTTGCCTAATTTGGACAGGGTTTGAAACACTGCTTCGCTCAGCGGAGATCAGGCGAATTCGGATGGAAGACCTTGTGCTGGATGAAAAGACCGGCAGCTTTACCTTGACGGTATACCGGACAAAATCCACTGTCAGTACCCTGCTCACCTATCATCTGACCCCTAACCTCACAGCCACACTGAGAAGGCTGATGGGTATGGTCGGAAGGGATCAATACAGCCATCCGAAGGACTATCTCTTTCAGGCCGTTAACTTTCAGGATAACGGATATATGCCACCTGAATGGGGTTTACGAAGCCAGGGTAACGAAATCAATGCGCTGCTGAGAAACCATAACATGCCCTATCTGCCTACCCGAACCCCGCTCGGGGGAAATGGCGAACCCATTCCCGTCGAGGATGAGGGTATGCTTAGTAAGAACACGCTACTCCGGGCCTTTGAAGCGCTTTGGGAAGAGCTTCATCCGCAGGAAACGGGCACCCGATGCTGGACCGGTCACAGCGTCCGCGTAGGCGGTGCCATCGAACTTGCTCATGCCGGGTATACGCTCTTGCAGATCATGGAGATGGGTAACTGGAGCAACGCGGAGATGGTTTCACGCTATATCCGTAACATTGAAGCTGGTAAAAAAGCGATGACGCAATTCATGCGCGGAGCGCTGGATGAGTAGCGCCCATGCGGGCGCTGCTGAGGGTTATTTCTTACGGAAAGGATTAAACCGGTTCAGATCCTGAAGGGCGTCTTTCGGCGGCAGCATACCTGTGCGTTTCATTTTATAAACGCCGTTAAGCTTCATAGTTTGCACACCCAAGTTTAACAGTGCCACCAGCTTAAGCGTATACAGAAACGTGAATGCCGGGGCCATCTGGATAAAAATAAACAACAAACCGGCACACATCACCCTCAGCCACGCCGCATATTCCATGCTCAGCGGTCGCTTAAAATAATGGATTTCCAGTAATCCCACCGCCTTGTTACTGATCCACACCGCTGCCAGTGAGAGTAACAACACGATGCACACCATAATGCCCAGTTCCATGATCCTCACTCCCCGTCGTTTTTATATTTTGTGTTTCTGATTTGCCTGCTTTGGTTTTGTTTTTCGCCTTCTTTTTGGGTTTGATATGGTGGAACAGGAAACAATCCACCAGCACCCAGCCATTGGCATACCGGGCCAACAGCAATTTCTGCCCCGGATAATGAGCATGAAAAAGCATTTTCACATCGGCGGTATTCATGATCTGTTGCTTACGCTTCAGCTCCTCCTCAGGCATCTCATATTCCTGAATAAATGGTGATGACAACCGCTGGCGAAGCATACGAATAGCGCTGGCATTTTCATCGTGTTTAGCCAGACGGCCAAAACGCACAAGCGCCTTATGAGACACCTGGACAGGTCCCAGATGGGAATCAACCAGTTCATACTGCCAGAAATATCGCAGATCCACTTTCACCCAGCTGATACTGTCTTCCTGTGCAGCTTTCATTATGGTTCCCGACATCGGGACCATTGTCAGTTTGGTCAGACGCATGTGAATATAATCAGCCAGGGTCCTGAGGGACTCCGGTACATTATTGTTCAACAGAAGCTGCTGAAGCCCCGGGGTCGACGTCTGCCAGCTCAGGTTGCGGCCGTCAGGTAAAAATTCAAAGTTTTGATCCGCTGGCGCCGATTTCGCATTGTTTTCCTTCCTCATGAGAAAGTAATGGCCACACAGTAACTCGGACCGTACCTGATCCTCTCCCGGGTCATGTCGGGCTTTACTGAGATCCACCGTCAATACAACACGGTTAATAGCGTCCTCGTGGTATTTTTTCACCCAGACACAGACACGATAAAGTCTCTCATCGAGCTTCTGGCTGGTAGTGGAGATCCATTGCATGCTTTTCTCCTCAGACCTTACTCATAATGAAAATGCCAAGATCCGCACCGGGTACAAGCTCCGTGTAGCTATGGTTGATCCTTCGTGCATTTGACGGTGCGTCATCCGACGCAGGCACCCAGTTCTGAAGACCTTTAAATGCTGGCTTTTGTCCAACAGCGAAAATGGGCAGTGAGGCTTTCACCACCTTGTAATCCGTCTCGGCGTATTTGCTACTTCCACGCTCCGTGCCTTCAGGACGGTATGAGAACAGATGCGCGATCGGAACCGGGAAGGTATTGGTCCGACAAAGACGTAACGCATCCCCGTCTTGTAGGACCTTTCTTTCAAGTAATGCCTTCGCCCTATCGATGTTCGCAACCACTGTCAGGTCAGTGGTCGCTGGCGATTTGACCGCTGCCGTACGACGCTTATCCAGCATCGCGATGAGCTCACTGGCGTTGGTTTTTACCTGGTTCCGGTTTAGTCGCCAGCAAAAAGTAACTTTTTTAAGCCGTGCCTCCACAAACATAATTTTGCGAGTAGACGCCACTGTCACAAGGCCGGGAAGTTTACGGTGAACTTCCTCAAAGCGGATGTGTTTCTCATCATTTACCCTTTTCATAGCTGAGGCAAAGTCAGTTTTGGCGTCGTTGATATCGCGAATAATTCTGCTCAGCAGTTCGGCACCCTCAGGAACAATAATCAGCCCCGGATATTTGGTCGTTACTTTCGTTGAATTCCTGCTGAGTACATCGATGTCATCGATACAAAAATCCTGAAATACACGGATAATGTCATCTACAGAGGCATCAGAAATAGTACTCACCTCAATTGGGGTAACCTCTTTCAGCCGCTCTTCGTGGCGCGTGACGGCCCCCACAGTCATCAGTTCCGCCATCACCGGCTGATGGTTATTCAGAAAGGCTCTGAGCTGTTCAATTCGCTCCAGAATCCGATCACGGTAGAAAGGTAAATTTTCACTGGACATTCATCACTCCGGTTTCAATAAAACAGCGCAACACCGTTACATCCTCAACCACTTCTGAAGATGCGATACGCAGCCGGTAGCTGTACTTTTCCAACACCTTCCGCAGTTCATCGGAATTGCCTGTTGTATAAAGGGGCAGAGGTTCAGCCTGCTGGCCGTCATGCCTGAAACAACGATTAAGGTCGGACAAAAGGCCAAAACTGACAGGCCTGTGTTGCAGATTGATACGCTGCCAGTCCAGCGGTACACCGAACTTCACCCACCAGCCCAGTCCAATAAGTTCATTTCGTATACTCTGCACATTACCCAAATCCGATACTGTAACATCCGGGATAACGCCATTACCTTCCACCAGCAAATGCATCACGCTCTTAAAATCAGGCTGACGACACTTTCTGGCTTGCTTCAGAATGGTTCGGATCGAACGCAAACACTGACGAGAATGCAAATTACGACGTTCAGCCGAACTAAGCCATCTGTTGATGAGTTCATTCGAATACGCCACCGGGCATTCCCCGAGGCCTGACCTTCCGTTTTCACGGACATACAACAGACAGGAGGTAGCTGCACTCACTACAGCGTCATATTTTTCATTCATGTTTACCCCCGTTAATATCAGAAATCTGGTTATCCGGAGTCAGGAACAAAGGCTGATAATGCAAGCGCCACGGATAATGTACCGTTAGGCCATCCGTGCCAATACGGTTCAGCCTGTAGCGGCCGTTCATTCGATCAACAGACCAAATGCCGGGAACTACAGGACGGCTCCACCGACAAACCGGTAAACCTCCGAGCTGAAGGGTATTCACCAGCCCTTTATCAATCTCGGTCACGCGTACCTTCAACAAGAAGCATAACCAGGGAGAGCACCAGATAAACAGCCAGACGGGCGCTAGGACAAACTTGTTTAGCAAATGCCCTGTCATCAACATCGCAGATAACAGCATAAAACTGATGATCAACCAAAAAACCATCCATCCTAACCAGGCTCGTGTCTCACAAAGTTTCCATTCCAACAGGTAAAGTCGCTTTTTCATCCAGAGCCCCCGGAACTCAGTGAATGACTGAGGTGTGCTGCATCAAAATAGGTGTGCGTGGCAAGATCTCGTTTCGCCACAGCTCTTGCGCTGACGTCCATCCATGGAGAATTCCGTTGCCACAGTGTGAATTGAACGCCATTACCTCATCATTTAGCTGATAGACAAGCCTGTCTGGCATCTCAAGGTACTCAGGCAGAGAAAGCAGTACGCCGTGGATCATTTCGCCAGTCAGCCTGGATAACGTCTCTTCTTCGTCGAGATTTACTGTTGGCATTGCAGATAGTGGGATAGAGAAACAGCAGAGATCCATACCCACAGCGTCATAACCAACATCAAAACCATCATCATTAAGCACAAATCGAAAGATAGCCTCAGGTGCCTGACCCAACTCGGGCATCGGTGCTTCAGGCACCTCTGTGCCGGTAAAATATTTTTCGGTCCAGTTGCTAAAGGGACTGGTAAACATCCAACAGAGCAGCGACAACGCAATGTCCGTTTTGAGTACTCGTTTCGTGCCAGACGCTCCAAAAGGATGAAGATTGCTTTTCATGATTTACCTGTAGATTGCTTTATTTACAGCTATTTAAACACATTCCGGATTTTCCCCAATAGGTTGCAAAACGCTAAAATTCGCAGATGCTGGTCCCCTTCTGTTTTAGTCGATGCTCAAGATAGATGCTGGCCAGATCGAGAGGATGATTTTCTTCGAGGCATGCCCGAACGAGATCTTCAGTTGATACAGATTCCAGTCCCCGGGTTTCAAGAATTTCTTTCGCCGTCGTCAGCGCCCGGGAGGCACTTCGACTTAACTGAATTTTCACCTGAGAACTGCTTTCACACAGGGTGTCAGCTGGTACGGTCTGTGAATCGGTATTGTACATAGGGGTATCACTCCATATCAGGGATCGAATGAAAATTGACTGCAAGAGACGTCTCTGGTTCACCGTTTTCCACAGTGCTTAGCCAGGTTCGGGCAGGAAGTTGTTGCTCACAGAGAAGCAGGTAACCTTCGCCCATAAGATGCTTTTGTCCCAATGCATGCAGTAGATCCCCTGAATATGGACCCAGAGCAGTTTGGGTATAAAACAACGCGCCTGCGGGTATTTTTTTAGACAACATGCTCATTAATACGATCTTCTCGTCCTCATTTTCGGGTAAAACGAGGATTATCCTGAACCCCTTGTTAACGTGTGATTGCAGACCTGCAACCAGCGACCGAAACCTGAGCGCATAAATGACCATCCTGAATCGGGTCATTAACAGTGTTGTAGCAGCAAAAATAACGACGACTGAGCCGAATTTTGACCGGTAAAACCACCAGTTCAGGCCACCGGCCACAATCAAAACAACCAGAAGCACAATGCTTCCGTAAAAAAATGCAGCCGGGAAACGGGTTCTTTTTCCTTCGAGGAGCGCCGACGCCATTATTACGCCCGTGATGCAGTACACAACCCAGTCATAGAACGATTCAGTCATCATTAGGTGCTTGTGTCTCGTATTGTTATAAAATCGGACGCCTGCCTTTATAAAGCCCTCAGCAATCGTGTCCCATACAGCCATAGACTTCGCTAAAATTGTCGCAACTGTCTGTTGTCACAAAGAGTTCCCCACGGCCTAAACGACGCTGTAGATCGGCCTTTACTTCAGCTGCCGGTTTGAGAAAAAGATACTCCAGCTGTGAGTCACTTCCCGAAGAAAGCAGCAACTCAATACTGAAATCAACATGCCGATAAGAGAACTGGCTTTGGTCGTGGGAAAAGACCGAGTTCACAGGGATATTGCTCAGACTTATGGTGGCAGGCATAGTCACTCCTTTGTTTTAAACAGTATACAAATCTCTATCGTTCCATTTTTCGGATAAGAGACCTATTTTCGCGAAACTAAAACAAAGTAAGTAAATTTTATTTATGCAGTCTCCAGCATGTAGACTGATTGCGGCCGGAAACGGAAACACGTGTCAAAAAATTGAAACTAACCGGAGCAGGAAAGGAAGCAGCAGAAAGAGTGTCATTTTGGATTGGAGTTGATGCGGAAGGTAACGGATGGTTTATGAAGAGCTGTGACCGGAGAGCAATGCAGTTAATCATATCGGTCAATGAGTACGTTGAAATATAGCGGATTAAAGAACAGATTTGAGGAATAAAAAAAGGGTAATGACTCCAACTTATTGATAGTGTTTTATGTTCAGATAATGCCCGATGACTTTGTCATGCAGCTCCACCGATTTTGAGAGCGACAGCGACTTCCGTCCCAGCCGTGCCAGGTGCTGCCTCAGATTCAGGTTATGCCGCTCAATTCGCTGCGTATATCGCTTGCTGATTACGTGCAGCTTTCCCTTCAGGCGGGATTCATACAGCGGCCAGCCATCCGTCATCCATATCACCACGTCAAAGGGTGACAGCAGGCTCATAAGACGCCCCAGCGTCGCCATAGTGCGTTCACCGAATACGTGCGCAACAACCGTCTTCCGGAGCCTGTCATACGCGTAAAACAGCCAGTGCTGGCGCGATTTAGCCCCGACATAGCCCCACTGTTCGTCCATTTCCGCGCAGACGATGACGTCACTGCCCGGCTGTATGCGCGAGGTTACCGACTGCGGCCTGAGTTTTTTAAATGGCGGAAAATCGTGTTGAGGCCAACGCCCATAATGCGGGCGGTTGCCCGGCATCCAACGCCATTCATGGCCATATCAATGATTTTCTGGTGCGTACCGGGTTGAGAAGCGGTGTAAGTGAACTGCAGTTGCCATGTTTTACGGCAGTGAGAGCAGAGATAGCGCTGATGTCCGGCAGTGCTTTTGCCGTTACGCACCACCCCGTCAGTAGCTGAACAGGAGGGACAGCTGATAGAAACAGAAGCCACTGGAGCACCTCAAAAACACCATCATACACTAAATCAGTAAGTTGGCAGCATCACCAAAAAAAGGCACGGATAACCGTGCCTTCTTGGGAGTATAAAAAACTGAAGATATAAAACTATCTTCAGCACTCATGCCGCAACGGAGACTTTAACCTCTGTAGCGGGGATGAGTTTACGTAATGTGGAGAATACTTCATAAATTAGATCCTGACGGTCATGGATTTTAACCCGGCCACCAGTCAATTCAGATACATTCACCCCTTGGTAAAGTTCATTAACGACTTCACCATCTTGATCAAGGACTCGAACATGAGCAACCATATGAAAGTAAGATTTTGCAGCATAACTTTCATAAATATCAATAATCGATTCATTATTACGACGTAAAACTACTTTGCCGGACGGCAGCGTTGTTTCATCCATATAACAATCGGTTAATTGATCGTCGAAATCGTCCTCTTGAAGTGAAATATGCAGACTCAGTTCGTCGGTAATTCGACGTGAATATGAATACTCACTAAATGTATAAGCGGCCATGCTTATATCACTGAAAGTGCGATAAGCATCATGAAGACCGGATGTTATTTCATCTGATACATAGTTGATAAGCCCAATAAAATGCGTATTCCAGAATTGTTCCAGTGCAAAACGGGCGATTAAAACCTGTCCATCAACTTCCATCAGTTTTTTGTATTCTTCACGATCATAGCCACCAGGTTGTGTGCTATCCGCAGAAAGACTTAGGATATCACAACAGACATCATCGTATTCAAAGCGGCTAGTCGCGTAGTGTTTACCAGAGATATCCAGATACTGACCGGAAACTTGGTCGAAGACCTCAAGGAAGTAAACCAGGCGCTTCTTGAGGGTATTAGCATCCAGTCCATCCAGTTGAGTAGCATTAAGCGTTTCCGCATAATGGTCCACAGACTGTCTTAATTCACTGGCTGATATACTGCAAGAAAAAGAAACCTCGTCGCCCTGGCAGTGAGAGACATTGATATGAATCTCTGTCTCATCAAAATCAATGCCAATGTCTGCCAGTACTGCACGAACGTAGTTTTGATTATCAGTATAATTAGTCATTTTCACTTCCTCAGGAAAATTGAAAGGAAGTGCCCCATAGGGGAGCAACTTCCCCAGTGGGTGGATAAAAATATGTTTTTCTAAATCATTCTATCCTGCCAGTTAAACAGGAAAGTGAACGCAATCATTTAGTCGAACAAAGTTACTTTTTACGATGAGGTGAGAATGAGGACCGGTTAAACACCGTCCCGAAACTCTTCAATCGCTTCATGGATCAACGCTGCTCTGTCACAGATTTGTACTCGGCCACAAGGTCCCACAGAAGAGAAGGTTCCGTGCGAGGATTCACACTTAACACTCCCATCACTGCCAGTGAAACGAACGTTCATCATAACCGGCACATCGTGTCCGGAACTTACGCAGGTATAAAGACGAATGAGTTTTTCATCATCGCAATACGCCCCCGTCGTGCCTTCAGACTCATTGAAACCAATGTAAAGATCAGGCATGCAAGCCGGGTATTCATCAGTGTTCAGCTCAAGATGCAACATCAGTTCATGATTTACACGACGGTGATATTGATATTGACCTAAACTATGAAATGAATTTTTAACAGACTTGATAACCTGAAGAGAATTAAATAGACACTCTGTTATTTTTTTCTCAAACTCATAGATAAAGTCGCCAAAATCAGAATGGAAAAATTGCTTCAGTGCATACCGGGCAATAAGAACTTTCCCGTCAACACTCATTCTATTCTGATAAATTTCCTTTCTGAGACCTTTCTGAAATTCATCATATTCAGGCAACGATTCTGAGGCCGCCAATATTGATGTTGCTATATCGAAAAATTTCATAGTGCTATGCGCATTATGATAACCACGAATTGTTATTTTCTGAAACCCAGACTTTTCATATACTTTAAAAAGGTATTTGATTTTATTCCGGAGAACTTCGGTTTCAGAATACGGCGCTTTATGTTTTATCAACTCTTCGATATATGAATCAAGATAGAATAACAAATCATCAGTCGCCACTTCTGCTTTGAATGAGAGTTGTTCAAAGAAATTAGACTTATCAAACAGTTTAATATCCTGTTGAATTACTGTCAGACCAAGTTGTTTTTTAAGCATGGCGCTAACAAAATTTATATCATCGTTTTCATTAAACATATCTACTTCCTCTTGAAAGAATAAAGGAAGCATCCCCTAAAGGGATTGAGCTTCCCTTAGGGTTATTTATTAATTACATGTAAAGCAGATCATCCGAATGCTCTGGAGCATACGAATTGATTTGCTTAAGCGAGTTATTTATAGCCTTTCTGTACAGCGATGAAGAATGCGATTGAACCATTTTGTACTCAGTGACGAGAAGAGGTGAAGTAAAGCAACCTAGATTCGCGTCGAGAGTTAAAGGGCCATCGTTGCAAGATTCAATAACAGCGTAAATGCGCCGCTTCATCACCCTACCCGACAGGTAACGATTAACATGGTTCAGGAACTTGTCAGCCCCAGAAATACTACTCACATCCCAGTTGGCAGAAATTATCTGGTCTGCAACTGAAACGGGTACCGGTTCAACTACTATCTGAGTATTGATTTGATGGTCAACACTGAAGAACCTGGTTAACACTTGTGGAACTGAACTTTCCGCAACCTTTTCTGTAACTGCGAAAATAAGCGGAAGAACCTGAGATAAGCGTGACCGTAACTGGCCATGAAGATGGCTGATGAAATTGTGACCGTTTTCAACCATACCAAGGATTAAATCCTTGTCTGCATTGCTGGAACGATAATAGACATAGTCCAGTTTTTCACGGTTCACACCTTCATTCAGCCAGTCTGGCTCAACATCAACAAGACGCAGGTGAGCTGCTGACACTGAAACCTCAAACTGCAAGGTTTCAAGAGTGACCGGCCCAGCCTTCAACAACGCAGCTCCTGAGCAATATTGTGCAACAGGATGGTTATCCACGTCAGGGCCCCATAAAGGCTCCCAGTCGCGCAGATAACGCATTAAATGCGGTTTTAAAGTCCGGACTGGAATATCAACCTTCACAACAAGACTCTGAATGACTCCGGTTTCCAGATTGACACTTTGGATCGCAGCACCTTCAAAACCCATCTTCACCAGCATCGCTTCAATTAATTTATAAATAGCTTTCATTTTATTGCCCTCGGTTAAGAGGGAATTCTCCCCAAGGGAAGAGTTCCCTCAGGGATTAGATAAGTTGAAAATAATTTTTAATACCCGTAACGAATAGCGTGTTGTCTTTCTTGAAGGTAGGCTTCGTATTCATCTTTTCCGGATGCGAAGCACTCTTTAACAAAGACACCGCAAAACATTTTAAGATCATCTCTGGCATGCATTTCTTTATCTGACATGACTTTAGCATAATCAGACGTGTCGATATCCGCTAAGCGCCAACCGTACTTCATGTAAACACGATTACTGTGGGCAAAGCCTTTAAGATAGCGGCGTGCATTTTTGATGATCTGACGACTACCAGACATGTCGGATGACAAAAAGTCAGGTGCGATCATCGTTTCCAGAATATCAACTGGCAACCCCTTACAAAATATTTGAACATTATAACTATTGTAACAGTCATGATATTTAAAGTCCTTTATAAGACGGTCAGGTTGGTCAGTTGTTATCTTATTTAAAACATCAAGTGCTAAACGAATACCTTCCTTCATAGTTTCATGTAATTCTACATTCACAAATGAAAAGAAGGGACTCAGTCCTTCTTTGTACGTGAGATAGTCTTCACCAAAACGTCCATGTCGAGTTAAATGCAGCAATCGTTGCTTGTTATATTCACTATCAGTCACGTCGTAACTACCACCGCGCTGTAGAGTGAATCCTTCCTTGACAGTAACCGGGAATCTAATATGGTCAATAAAGAAAGACCGATTCTGCTTATTTTTCACTACATCTAACTGACGTTTAACACAATCCGTAATGTTCTGGTCTTCGAACCCAGGGAACGGGATATCTAAAAATATTGAACTGTATGCGTTAGCATACGAATGAAGAAAATCAAATGAAACATCGGCGTCACAGCGTATACCAGTAAATTTACCGTCACAACCAGTTAAGCAGATAACATTGCTGACCTTCACAGCGTGATTGCGTGACATCAGAAATGCATTAATGATTTTCTCGATAATTTTCATGTAATCCTCTCGTTATAAAAAGGGATTACGCCCATCAGGGGAGTAATCCCCAGATGGGTAGTGTTAATCAGAAATCAGAAAGACCTAAATCTTTATTTCGCCCTGATATCGTGGAAGATATAAGACGATTTACTCGTTTCTGTATACTGTATTCAGACGTCTCACTTATAAAAAGTGGTAATGACTTACCAAGAGACTGTCCATTTCGATAATAGTGACAGACTATATAACCATGTCTCCACCCTGTACTGATATAAGACTTAACACATTTGATAAAACCCGAAGCTGCCGCTTCTGTTCGTAAAGAGGTAAATGATTTCAGATACCGGTCCATTGAACATAGTGCAATAGCTTTAAGAGTTACCTCCAGCATTTCATTCCCGTACTTCACTCTCTTAATTAACTGATCTTCATTACGGTGCAAGAATGCATTCCGCAGTCCGGCAATCAGTATTAAAACTTCTCTGAGTAAAGTACAGAGTCTATTACGCACATATCTCATGAAGTCATCAAAATATAAAAGCCAGAAACAAGCAGCCTGGCTAATCAAGAGATCATGGGAACAAGCTAGCATCTTAGCCAGCTCGATATCTTCGGAACGAAGAGAAAAGTTACTTTCCTCAAACCGTTGTTGCTTTGAATTACACGTATAGAGTTCTATCCATACAGAGATAAATTCAAGCGATTCCATGTCTTCGCAGAGCAATTCAGCACTGCTGATACACTGCTGAAGTTCAAGGCCGATATCATACGATACCGGACAATCTTTCAGAGTCTCGACATAGTCAGGGACGAACCGCGATAAATGCGTTGTTTTCAGGTACAGGCTGAGATGCACTTGTGTCAAAGGATTTACAAGAGACTGTACAGGCATCTCAGTAATGGAAACCGGTACAACACCATCCTTTATCAGAACTGCATTGACAAGATCTGTAGCTAATTTCATAAGGCCTCCAGGTTAAATGCTGAGGGCCCCCCCGATGGGATTGGCCATCAGGGATGTAGTTAAAATATGTGATATGTTTATGCGCAAAGAGCTATGACATTGTCGATATAACTGACAAGAGATGGTCGCTCATCCTTTACTGCAAAATGACGAAGTCCATCCAGATTATATGCCGGTAGAAAATCGGCATAACCACGGGTACGAAGATCATCAACCACAAGTTTTAAATAATCAAATCTTCCAAGAGAACCTCTCAATGGGGGCCTTCCCGGTTTGGACAAAACTTCTAAAGCTTGTTGCCACGTGATATCTTCCGCTTTTCCTGTAGCAAGATTAAAATGCACATAAATGAATGCTTTATAATCTCCACGACAGGTAAGATAGTAATTCGGAAAAAAATATTTATCACAGCGTAACAAACATGTACCTGAAGGGCGAATTACATACAACAGGTTTTTGTCCTTATCTATTATGCTGTGTTTTAAAATCGTAAGGTCAACTTCACTATCATGAAGATAATAGCATGATGATGGTTGCTCAACGATACGAGATGAAATCACAGCAGCAAACTTATTAAATAAGTCTTGATTTTCAGTTTTCATAACAATGCTCTCTTATATTAAACGATGAGCATCACCCTAACGGTAATACTCCCGTCAGGGGTTTTGAGTTATATGGATATACCACGTCATACAACCGACCGTAGCCAGATGTACCGCACATTTATTTAACTGAGCAAGCATCTCAGCCGTAAAAAAAACCTGAATAACAGGTGATTTTCACGAAGGAAATCTAATTATCTGTTTAGTATTTATGAAATTAAACACTAAAGAGATACCCCCCCCCGACCTAAAAAGGCGGGGGAGTTATCGGGTTTAAAGCTGAGCAAGACATTCAGGAGCCCATTTTACTGGGAAGCCATCAGGTCCTGTTAATTTCAATACTTCGTTCCAGTCGATTCCTTTCGTCCCTTCAGGAATATCGAAATCTGGTTCAAAGACTTTAATTGTCAGCTCTGAAGTGGGATATCGCTTTGCAAAAAACTCTTCCATTCGGGCCTGAAGTCGTATTGCTGACTCCATACCCGGGCAAGCGCCTCTTGAATTCACAACATCCTTATCCGCCCAGACGTAAAACTGTATTTCTTTCACATCCGGAGGAGGCAGTAGACTATCCGGCACTTCAACGTTTTCAAGACACCAGGCAGAGCTCGCAGCCCAACACGGTGTTGAAGTCGCTTCAGTTACTGACAGCGCGTTTTCTATGCCTTCAGCCACACCTAACGTCCAGGTACGGGTACCTGAGTTGTAGTGTGGGTCGTACAGCTGAATTGAGCCGCCGGTCATATCGGCAGGCGGTTTCATCATCAGTTTCGGATTCTCTACCCGAGCCTTATCACCATTTTTCTCTACGAACGTTCTATGGATTGTCAGAGGACGTCCCCGTGTATCACGATAAATTGCGATCATTCCCGGGTAAGTTGACGGTTTCTCTAGTGACTTATCCATATAGTAAAGTCGGTTGTTCAGACCAAGATCCTTAGGCAGATTACTCAGAATTCGTTTAAGACCACGATTTCGGAGATACATGCCCACAGGACTCCCTGGCTTGATTTCACCTGTATAGTGATATAACACTTCAAGTTTACGCAGCCGTTTTTCAACTTCATCGCTATCAAGCGTTTCGGTTGCACGAACTGTTGATTTATAACGCCGTTCACTTTCGAGATCCGCATCAGTTAACGGAGCGTACAGATCCATACCAAAGAAATCAGTCAAGATCTTCTTACAAGTCTGGGTTTTGCTCAACTTGTAATACTCTGCCAGCACATCAATACCGTCACAAAATGCATTCACAGGGAAATCATTGTGAATAGCACAACCGGTATAGAGGTCTTTTTTTCGGAAACGGAACTTTGATTTCCCGTCCCCGGTGAAGGGGCAAGGAACCTGGCTAGGTGCTTTATCACAAGCATCTTTAAATGCCGGTATTCTATCGAATACATAGCGCCAGCCAGAGGCTTCCGCAACACGAGCGTGAACCATTTTAATAAAGTGCTCAGATACTTCATGTGGTGTACGCTTAACAGCCGGTGATGCATAAGTCATTTTGTTCTCTCTTATCTGGCATTGTGGGTTTCTCAATGCCCTCTGCGATGCAGAAAACAGGGAGAAACCCACAACGCAGAATCTAAGAATAAGGGCCATAATGGCCCTTAACAATTACGCTTCAGACTTGAAGCCATTATTTTCAAGACGCTGGATAAAACCATCAACCATTGATGTTGCCATTTTTACATTACCCTCCGGTATAGATACATCCCGGAGAATTACTTCTTTTGGCAATTCACTTTTGACAACTTCACCCATGCGACCAAAAATACGGACACGATGCATCATCCCGACTTTTTCATACTCGACACGGTAAGTCTTTATCTGAGTCATATATTGCTCCTTAATCCTTCAGGGAGCAAAACGACCCAACCGGGCGTCATTTTGCCCCGATTGGGTAGAGTTAATTAGATAGAATTTGATGTACTAATTTACTGACCACATTCGGCAGTAAAGAAATATCATCAACATTTACGAAGGTGCCCTCATCAAAACCAATTAACTCATCAGTTTTAATGCCTACACCAGCGATTTCAATACCGTTACTTTCAGCTACCGTAAGAACATCACTAATGGTGTAATCAGACTCTGTCGGATAACCATCAGTAATAAGGAAAACAATTTTCCTGTCAAACTGGCTTTCAAGTAACAATTCTACAGCAGCCATTAAGGCGGAACCCGTTGGGGTATTATTCCCTTTACAGCCGAGTGAAAATTTTGAAAGCGTCTCTTCCGCGTTTTCATCAAACGTTTTGATAACTTCAAAGTCTTTGTCGACAAACGGATAAATCACATTAGCAACGTGCATTTTTGAATTAGCTTCAATCGCCAAAGTTAATGCAAGGTCAGTCTTAATTGCGTGGATATAACGGTGATCCAGAATCATAGAACCTGAAATATCACGAACAATAACCAAGCCGACGTGGCCCCGGTTTTTAGATTCGCTTTGCGACCGGAATACATCCCTCACACCCATCGGAGACTGGATCAATCGATTAATGTCGAATGACAAGCCTCTATCACGGGTTTTAAATTGACCACGCATTTTTACCTGCTGTAAAACAGATAAGTCTGCCCCAAGAGTCTGACTGATATTTAATGCTTCATTGTAGACATTCAGATCAATAAGCAAATCTGGAAGATCCCACTCATTTGCACCAAATTCAGCTTTAACCTCATCCGACACACTGGCAGCAATTACGGAGATTTCATTTGCAAGAGCCTCATGAAAATCTTCACTTTCCTCATCGCTGTTAAGAAAATCATCCAGCAATTTGGCAAGGATACTCCACTGCTCAGGAGAAAAGTTACTTTCCCCATCGGAAGGATTTCCATTGGAACTGTCGATTTGGGAAGGAGTTCCGTCAGCATCATACGAGTCAGGGTTAGCCGATTCATCGGTTTCGGGCTCTCCATCAGGTTCACCGTTACCGCTCTCAGCACTTTCTTCATCCCCTTTAGATTGCTCTGACGGCTCATTATCTTCCATAGGTGCTTTACCATTACCAGCATCATCGTCTTGCTCTTCGGAATCTCCATCCCCTTCACCCTGGTTGTCACCATTGGTTTCGGAATCAGGTTCATTCTCAGAGCCAGATGAATTGTCTGTGTCGTTTTGCGGGTCTTTATTCTGATCCTCTTCTTGCTGTTTCTCTTTGGCTTCATCCCGTAAACGCTCTAAAAGAGCCAAGGTTTTACGCGCCAGAGAATCGCAATTTTGCGTACTTTTGCAACTTAGAGCCTGATGAATAATCTCATCAACTTCTAAAATTACAGGCTCAAGGATTTTCTTTGCATAATCGAAAAATGGATCAAGCGTTTCTTTATGCCCTTCTTGCTGGAGAACGTTAACCCGCAATGTATTAAGCAGGAACATTTCAATAAACTGAACAGGGTTTTGAGGGCTTGAAGAAACATCAACCGTCATTCGCCCAGCTTCAACCATCAAGGCATAACTTACCGCGAGGCGCTTTTTTGCCTCCTGATAGTCAATACCCGTTTTCTCTTCCATCTGGACATCATCAAAGAGATTAATAAGTCCATGTAGACGGTAAGCCCGGGCATATGCGATTTTCTTTTGTTTAAGGGTTTGAAATTCAGCGTTCAGCTTATCATCTATACTGATGAAGCCATCTGCATTAATCAGTTCCCCAACAAAAGCTTCACGGTATACTTCATGTTCTGTATAGCGACCGTGTCCAGCTTCATGACATATAAACCCTTCAATTAGCTTGACGAATTTCTCATCGCTATAATCACCATTAGGTAATACACAAACGTTCTTTTCGCTGTTGAAATAAGGTGTATGTACCTTATTGTCTATTACAACATTAAGACCACTTATACCGCTTATCACGCTGGCTATATTCGTCAGGCGTTGAATATGGCGGGGTGAAGATTTCAAATCAAATTTCATTTGAGTACCTTTAATTAATAAAGGGTACTCACCCAGATGGTGAAGTACCCATCTGGGGTTATTTTTACAAGACTAAATCACCAGCCGTTCAGTTCGAGTTCGCTGTTAAAAGCACTATTACTACCACAGGCCTGAAGGGAAACATCTTCTTCAGGGACAACAGCAGACAAAGGTGCAGTTACTGCGTTTTTCTCAACTTCTTCAAGCGGATCTTCTCTGAACACATTTGCTGAAGAAAAAACATCATCCTCAAAAGCATTCTGAGAGTTAGCCGTATTATCCTGTGAATCAATATTGAATGACCGGGTAATGGAATCCAGCCAATCTGTTACTTTCTGCTCACCAGAAATAATACGTTTCAGCATTGACGCATCACTCATGAAATAGAACCATTGCTTTAACACCGCAACATCACGGGGAGAAGAAATGGCGCCTTTGGGTAAATTATTCATGACGTGCTTGATAGCTTCTGCAAGAACAACCGCCTCTTTATGAATGAACATAAAGCTAATGATTTTATCTTGCATCTGTTTTAATCGGTCAATCGTGCTGGAACGCAAATTATCATTTTTACTGATTTTTGCATAAACCTTCATAGCTTCATCGGCCAAATCGATTATCAGTTGTTCCTGATAAAAGTCCTGTGTTTCATCCCCCTCCACACTAATCGGTGAAAACGGAATGAAATGCGCCAGATTAAACCGGAATGATTTAATAAAATCATCTTTCGTTAATTTCAACTGGTCGATTAAATCTGACATCAACGGACTGCGATCTTTCTCAGCCTGAATATGAGTGTCATAGTTATCAACCACATTCTGGATACCGGCTTGAAATTCACGTTCAATTTCTTGTGCCTCTTCCAGAAACTCCTCCATTCTTTCGACAGGCAAAATCCACATATTGCTATAGCGGATACACAACCGTGAACAGAGTGTTGAAATTCGACTAGTGATAGTGCTTTTGAAACTCAGTGCCTTTATGTCTATCCAGCGAACTTCACTTTTAGACACGCTCTTCTGGTCCGTTATATCATCGCCGCCATAGGACAGTTCGATTTTATCGGTACGCCGAGAGCCCTGACAACCACTGATTTCGATTTTTGTTATAACAGCACCTTCCAACAAATCAGGATGTGCTTTTACAAAGTTATCACAGATTTGCTTAGCGGAAACTTTATTAAGTTTAGAAGTATTGAAAGTCATAGGTTTTCTCCAGATTAAAAAAATGGGAAAACCTCCCTGTCGGGAAAGATTTCCCGATAGGGTTAAGATTATTACTTCTCAAGTGTTGTTAAAAGAATTCCAGGAAATTCACTCTCGACAGACGTCGATTGAATACTTCCTTGATACATGTATCCTTTTGATTCAAGGCCCTTAATCATGGCTTCCATATCTTTGTCACAATCTTGATAACAAATAAATGAATAGTCATTATTGTGCTGCTTAAGACCTATATATTGATTTCCTTCCTGTGCAATCGCGAAAGTTTCATCCCCGTCTGCACTCAAAAAACCGTAAAACGAAAGATGAGCAAAGTCTGTCACAAGGCATTCAGCCTTCTGATAACTCGTCCCATCTATAACTACTTTTTTGCAGTGTAATACTCCATTGTACGGTTCTTATCGTCACCGAGTTTTAAATCGATGGCTTCCAGCACCATACCACTGGCATGTGCAGGCAGAGCCGACGCAAAAGCAATTTTAAACGTATCCAGTAAGGACATGGTCTTTAACGTCATCGACGTTCCAACCCATGCCACAAGCTGACGAATATCCATTACACTGTCTTCAGTTCCTATGTTGTTTACTGCAACGGCTACCGAAACGAATTTTTCAATTACCAGCATAGGCAGGCTATTGTAGCGTTTAAGCAAAACGTTGGTTAATGCAACCTCTGAAGGCCTTTCCATCTCCACAATCAGGAAGCGTTTAATAAACGCTGCATCCTGCCGCTGTGATGAAACGAACTTACGAGATCCCCCACTCATGTTTGTGTTTGCTGTACCCATAAACCGCGTAAACTTATTGGCATTAACCACTTCGCCACCGTTGGCGGCTAGTGACCAGGGCTTACGCTCTATAGGCATATGCAGCTTCGCGGCGGTATCAGGGTCAATCTTGTCCACTTCATCCAGAAGAATGAGGTGGCCTTCCTGAAACGCCGTTACAAGCTCGCTGGGCACAAAACTGGTGTTTCCGTTAATGAGACTACGCTCACCTTCAAGTTCATCAGCACGAATATTACTGTTGATTTGCTTTATGGTTAGCGGCCAATTCAGCATATGGCTAATGTACATTGCCATTTCAGTCTTACCAGAACCAGACTCCCCTTTCAGGCATACACTTAAATCTATATCGTTACTTACGAGCAATTGTACTACTTGCTCAAGTATACGAGCATTCGGTATATAATCCTTATTCAGGTTTGCACGATGTGGAGATAAACGTTTAAATACTGGAACTATCATATCCTCGGACATTTCAGGAATACCAAACAAATCTTTGGCCTTAACCAGGTAATATTGTTCCTTATTCGCATATGCTTTTGTAGATATAACATTTGCGGGTAACAGATTACCAATATTTTCTTCCAGTAATGAATTTTCGGTTTCTAATATAGTTGCGGCGTTAGTCATTTTTAAAACTCCGGTAAAATGCAAACACCGCCCGCTGGCAGATGTTTGCCAGTGGCATATTAGTTGAAGGTCATCTTACACGCTGTAACCATCTGTTTTCTGATAGCATCAACGTTGTAACCAAGATGAGTCCCTACAATTTCGAATACTTCAGATTCAATCCATTCGAACTGGCGCTCAAATGTAGGGTTTACGATAACCCAACCTGATGTATCCCTTAATGTTAACTTGTTATTTACGACAAGTTTTTCAAACAAATTAATTGTTGATTTAAATGCTTTAGAATAGACATCCATTATATCCCGATCAGTCCATTTTACTGCCAGTTTATTTTCTGCCAATAAATAGTCACGGTCGAAAAAGATATCCCATCCCATATCTTCCTTACAATCATGCAAAATAATCTCTTTATCCTGATGATATTGAGATAATTTAACATTTTCACTTTCAAAACTGTGCGTGTATTCATACAAGCTTTTTTTAAGCTCTGACCTAAACTCAATAGCATCTATACCATGAGTGGCACATGTAAGCTCAAATGACTGCGACATATACCAACGTGTTTCTGCTTCAAGAAGCGGATTCACTTTGATATTTCCGAATTCATCAGTTGTATAGAGTGATTTTGTAAAGACAAGATATTTAACGTTTTCCAACGACTCTTCCATTGCGACGACGTATAACTGATATACATCTTCAGGAGCCCAGTCGATAACCAGACCACCTAATTCTGCATTGTATTCTTCTAAAGTGAAGAGATAATCAGTTTCAGAAGCAAAACTAATTCCATGCAGAATTTGATTGTTGAGTAATTTGGAACAATGACCTAGCAATGCAACATCATCCGACACATGAGGCACCAGTTCCGGGCCAGAATGTTTTTCTTCTGATTGCATGCTTTGCTTTTGGGCTATTGCATTATTTATATATTCAAGCGGAGACTCAACTATGGGTATTATTTCATTTTCCTCTTCTTCAAAATCGAATATAGAGAAAAAATCCATTTGTTTACCAATAAATGATGTCGAGCTAATTTTTTGTTTCATGGGGCCTCCAAAGGGAGATCTCCCATGAAGGGATTTCTCCCCTTTAGGGTGGTTTAAATGTCAGATCTGTCTAAAGCTACTTTGCCCAAAACCCTTGGGGGGTTTAGGTATGTGAGCTAACTTACTTGTTGCAACGACTCTCATGTAGTCAAGAGGGTGCTCTCTCCCTTCCAACGTGACAATATCCACAACAAGATAACCGGAGACCATTAACTCATCACCTTGATTTATACCAGTGAAACAGCCTGAATACATTTCTGGTGACACTTTGATTTGAATAGAAAATTCTCTCTCAGCGATTTCACCATTAATTTCAGTCTTCATTCTGTTTTTGAGCTTTATTAATAACCCAACGTTACCGTCAGTCATTTCTTTCTCCATTGCACTGATAACTATCCCGGACACTTTAACTTCATTAACATATTCAAGATGTGACATTTCTTCTCTCCTCATTTTAATCAAAGAGAAGCCCTGTCAGGGTTCCCCCTTAACAGGATTAAATAAATTTATTTACAATGAACATCAATGACATCATGCCAAGAACAGCAAAACAAAACGTCTGACCAAAAGGTCTTGGTTCTTTAGCTGTTTTAGCGCTATTGACTTGAGTCAAAAGTTCATCAATTGTTAACTGCCGTTTTTCTGCCTTCATTTTGTCATCTAAATATTGCGCTTCTCGTTTTGTGAGAAATTCAATTTTAGATTTGATAGCATGGTCCCAGCCTTTGGAATCGAAAACGCTCAATTCACTAAAGGTATGTAGCATGAGTTCATCAGGAAAACCTAATTCTTTCATTAAGGGACGGACGGCTGCATACAATGCATCTACAGTTTCATAATGTGCCTTTGTCACTTCATTAAAGCGATTACGCAATGCTAATTTATCGCGCTTCACAATAATTTCAGAAACCCAGGCAATCAACTGATCATTTTTTAACTCTCTGGATTTATCGAGTGAATAATCTAGGTCATCCACATCAAGGAATGTGTTCAACCCATACTTTTCAAACTCTTCATTTAAAAACTTATCCAGTTCAGCTAAAGTTTTAAACATGGGAATTGCAGGTGCTTCTTTGAGTAGCTTATAAGCCTTCTCAAAGTCAATTGGATTGACATGAATTTGCTGCATTTCTACATGATAATAAGTTGAAAAAGCTGAAAGCTTTTGGGCCAGCATAGAAACCGATTTTAAAGAGTTTAGTTCAATTATAGTTGGTCCGTCTTCATTCAAAATAACAATAAGGTCATTATCATGCCCTGAGTAAATAATCAGAGATTCCAATAACTTCTTGTTAACTGCCTTGTCCATATCCGGAATCAGATCGGCGAAGGCCAGAAGAAGGGCTTTACTGCGTGCTTTGCTTTTAGACATTTGGGGTCACCTATATATAGTAAGAAGGAAGGAATAATGGAATATTCCAACACAAAGGCAAAGCCTGTCATTCATCTCCCGTAAGCTATGAACCGCCTGATTTATACTTTCTGGCATTAGAAGTACGCAACGAAAATAGCTCAATCAAGAGCTAAATTAGTTACGATTTGGTAAATTCGGTTTGCCTTTTTACGGGCATAGGAAAGGCACCAGCGACAAAGGTGACATTTTGCCGGTGGTGCCTTGCAGCTTAAGTAAGCTGGCCGCTTTTCACGGCTGAATCCGCGCTTAATGCGCAAAGTAACTTTTGTCAGTTACTTGAAATGTGGGAGCGATAATACAAAGCTCAATATTCTTATACAACATAGAGTCATTATTGTAAATACTGATTGGAAAATTCTTCTGTTAAATTTGATTCTATTCTCATATTCGCTGCCTCTTTCAATTTTTCTTCGGCGCATTCGCTTAAAAAGAAGGACGGATCACCGTACCACATTACATGCAGCTGTTGTTCTGCTCGTGTAAATCCTACAAATAGAAGTCTTCTCTCTTCTTCAATCGCTTCCTGCCCCACTGATCTCTTGCTTGGGATCTGGTCAGCATTGCAACTCATAATAATGACTTTTTTCCATTCTAGCCCCTTCGAACCATGCAATGTCGATAAAACTACTTTATCCGGCGTATATTCCTCATCCTTCTTTTTAGGCCCCAAACACATCGCCGCAGCTCGATTTATCATGTTTTGCCAGCCATTTTTCTCAGCCCATTGCTTACAGGTATCTAACGCAATTCGTGTCAGTGAAGGTGAACCTTTCTGAGTCCTCATTTTTATTGATGACAATTCCATCCATTTAATCAGATTTGCGAAGCGCTTTTCGATTTCAACTTTATCCCGAGTCTCCTGTGTAAACCGGGTGAAGTTTGAGTGAAGTGTTCTTGTTTCCAGGGAACTTGCATCTGGGATGCTCAGTTCACCAAAAGTTACTTTTCTCCCTTTCATGCTAAATGCTGTTTGATCCAAAACTTCTTCATTTTCACCGAAAAGCGCCAGCACCCTCTTCATTAATCGAACATCGTTGGACTGCCGAAAGAAAGCCATCAGATGCAGTACGTCGCTCGTCTCTTTCTCATCCCAAAAGGACTTGCCTCCATAACGAAGAACCGGCTGCTCTATGAGGCTTTCAAGCTGATCAAGATGTGCATTACCTCTGCTAAGGATTGCCCAGCCATTTGGGTCTTGGTTAATTAGATTGAGGATGCCTTGAATCTGTTCATCCATATCAACATATGAGCGGAAATTAACTTTTCCACCACCACTTTTAGCTGAACGCAGATCCTTAACGTATCTGTAAACATTTTTTTCAATCAATGCCCCTGCAACCTTAAGAATTTCTGGTTCACACCTGAAACAGGTATTTAGATAAAATATGTTTGGCCTGAATTGTTTTTCAAATTGCTGGAATATTTTTACCCCGCCGGAGGCCCTGAAAGAATAGATTGCCTGATCATCATCCCCTACGATGCTCGTGTTAACACCACCCCTTGTATGTAGTGCGATCCAGGCATACTGAATCGAGTCGGTGTCTTGCACCTCATCTACAACTAAATGCGTCAAATTTAGTGGCTGCATTTTTCCTGAGTGCATCTGGCCCACGACAAAACGTGAGAGTGCATTTAAGTCAGCTACGTGGTCTTTCTGACATATTGCCTGGTATGTGTTGAACAAGTGGATTTGTTGACGCGTATGGCGAACTGAAATGATGTCTGTATCCATTTCCCTTCCAATCGCATCAATAGCAAATTCAGCTTCCGGGTAACGGAAAGGCGCGCCTGACTCCTTTAACGCACGATGAATTACAGAACGCTGTGCCGAGCTAATCAGCATCTTGCCCTTCCAGTTGACCATGTCCAGTTGCATCCGGATAAAGCCGTGGAAAGTATTTACCAGCACCCTATCCTGGTCTTTTTTACTTAACCGACTTTTCAGCTTTTCAGCCAATGAATTTGTTGCAGCGCGAGTAAATGTGACCATTCCAACCTTGGCATATGGGAACTGCCTGAGGATTGAGATCACAGCCTCGATCATCGTAAATGACTTCCCAGACCCTGGTGCTGCAATAACCATATTATTTGCGTTTGCATTTTCAATGATGACCCTTTGCTCATCTGTTGGTTTACCCATAAAAGCCTCTGAATATTTAGTCCCACTGATTATACGATTTAATTTAGAGGGATTTTTCTTTACAAGACTGGTTTTTGTTCGCTTCACATTTTTTCATTTTTTCTGCATTTTGGTTGTTTGAGAAACTGACGAGTATGAAATAATGCTTCTAGACAAAAAAATCATTCAAAGAAGGGTCTCAAATGAAAACTAAACGTTTTGTATCTCTGGTTTCTGCTTTTGTTGCCAGTGCATCGCTGGTTGGTTGTGCCCGGGATGCTGGTAAAACCCCGAATTCTGCACAGCACAGCGACACTCATGGGCTCTACTGGCATGCTAATTCTAAAGACTCGGTAGCCAAAAATGCTTACTCTTTGGCCGGTTTTGACGTTACTTTTAATGAAGAAACAGTCCAGCCGGGTGGCGATGCAGATAACTTGCTTTCCAAACTGCTAATTAGTGGCTCTATGGGCTATGTTACAGGAGGGCTCAGTGGATTAAGTATTATGAGTTTGGGATCAATGTACAGCTCCTCTGACGCTGAATATATCCAGGTTAACCAATACGTCGTCTTTGTCCCGAACCCTAAAAAACTTCCTTATAACGATGAAAGCTTAGTACGTGCCGGTGCTGCATATGTTTATAATCACACCAAAGAGTCACAGGTGGCACTCGGGTTCAATCCTTCGAAGCAAAGTGCGGCTCTGGCTTCATGCAAGATTGATATGGCAGTGATGAATAAATGGAGTACCTGCGACCTCCCTTCAAAGCCAGCTGCCGACGTAATGCCGACTAAGTCCATGTACAGCTTCCAGGTTATTCGCCCAGCGTCTGGATCTGAAATCCCTCAACTTAATCTACCTGCCGGTGATTATTCAGTAGTTCGTTACGTATTCATTCCATTTAAAGGCAATGAATCTAGTACTAACTTCTCAGGTATTATTTTCCGTTCTGACAGTCCAAAATTCACTACCCCAGGTGGCGTTGCTGCATCTATTAACGGTAAAGATTATTATCTTTTCGCAGGAGAATATGGTCAGAAGGGTTTCCCTGAAAAAACTCTTAAAGCAAAATAAAAATAAAGGGGCTTTACAGCCCCTACATTTAGTATTTTGGTAATTCCTTCCCAGTAATTGGGTCTACATAAGTTGACCCAACTTCACAAATCGCGGGCCGTGGTAGATAGCTACAGTCCACATTCTCCTCTTTAATTGCCTGATTATTTTCCTGTCTAGCTTTTATCATATTATCCTCACCACCCATTGATTCTTTCGTTCTTTGGGATGGAAGTTGGTAATTTTCATTTTTAAATGGCAAATTTTCTGTTATCGATGACTCGGAGAATGTAGCGTACTGATCAGGAACTTCTCCGACCTGGACGGCATCGTTAATCCATTCAGTTAAATCGATCTTATCAAAATCTAATCTCTGTATTTGACTAATTGATAATCCAACGCAACTCGAAGCAACCGGATCTATTCCAAGTTGAGGATACGCCTGCTGCATAATCACGCGAGATAACATTGAATTGTAGCAGCACATGTCTGTTGCTTTTTTAACACACTTCTTTGTAAATCCCATATTGAGATATTTAACACAGCGTTCAGTATCCAGTGTGAAACAGGATTTCTGATTTTTATGAATAGACGCTTCCATTTCTTTTTGATCACAGGCCACAAGCATTTCAAGCAACATTTTTGTTATTTGATATGCGGTATAAATCCAGCCAATGACATTTAATGCAAGCATAAAGTTTTGAATTGCTGCTGAAAAGACTACTTCGCCACCCGTTGTCGCTACATTTTTAAAAACGAAGTCCCTTACTGTATCGGGAAGCAAGTCATATGCTTTTTCCATGGCCATCTTCTTAAGGGTACCAAGCCCGAAAGAGCTCATTGTCTCCTTAGCAAGTTGACCACTTCCACCAGCAGTGGATGAACCTACTGTTCGCCCAAGGTTACCGGCCACATTTTCGTAGACGCTGGTTAGCGAACTGGTGACATTGTTCCACATCTGACCAACAGTTTTACCTGCCGATGCTGTCCATTCACCAACCGAGTTAGCCATTGAAGCCCAGGTTCCACTCTCCCCACCGGTCCAGCTTACCAGCTGAGCATTCACTCGTGTCCAGTTCGTGTTTCGGATCATCGACCCAGCCAGCATAATCGCCTCTAGTGAGCCAGCGGTACCCTGTGGCTGTTCGCAGCAATCTGTTTTGGCCAGCCCGTTCACAAAACCAACGGACCTGCCGCACCATTCTGCTTTCCCCTCAAAGACGGAGCAGGAATTAGGGTCGTTGGGATCTTCGCATTTTGCCTCACCCTGCATGTACTGAACCATGTTTGAGTACGCGGCCACTTTCCCAAAATCATTGTTTTCCTCTTTTGGGCCGGTTTCGCATGTTCCACCAGAACATGGGATCATACCTACACAGGCGTTAGTCTGTGACTCTACCTCTCTGACGACGTCCTTACCTCTGTCACACGTATATTTCTGCTCATACATGTAGCATGTATTTGTGCCTTCATCGAACCAACCTTCTGCACAAGTCTGTGTATCGAGCACACACGCAGCATCATTTTTATATGTGCCGCAAGCGTCAGGCATATTTTTAATGTCGTCGTAGTTGTAGCAGAGGTCTTTTCCTGCGGCGTCTTTCATGATGTTTCCCTTCGCATCATATGAGCACAGCTTTTCCTTCGCCAGGGGATCACAGAAGTAACCTTCAAGGTTTGTTTTCCAGGTTAAGAACCCGGTATCGCCTTTATAAAGCGGTGTGGCCATTTTAAGCACAGTTTCCGGGAGCCGCTTTGTACCGACATCCATGTTCACAAACCGGTCAAACCGACAGAATGAATTCGGCGTTTGTACTGCATCAAAACAACCTGCGGGTTCCTGTATATGTTTATCCTCCAGCTTCATATTTTCAAAAGTCAGCTCAACTTCAAAATAGCCTTCCCCACCGCCACCTACCCAAACGCGTGACGCCATTGTCACTTCACGGTCCACCTCCTGATATACAGAGTTTCTTACCTGGTCGGTAATATCGTAGACTTTGTCAAGCTTCCATGATTTTTTCAGCTCCCATGGCCCTTGTGGTGATGGATAATTGCTACTTCTATATTCTCCATCTATGTGAGCAAAAATCTGCGTTCCATCAAGCGTGACCCTCATATGATCATCCCACTCTGCATTAATTATTTTCGCAGTTGCAAGCTTTGCATCAGGATGAAATTTTAAGGTTAATGAGTTGTCATATACTCCATCGTTCCAATAGTTGTCGTCTCTTCTGCCGAACCAGACCCTCACACAATTATCCCCGCACATAGACATATCACCATTACCACCTGAGATATAAACAGGTACGGAAAAATCACGAGTTATTGTGCAACTATTAAAGTTATCTTTCTTGGGTGAGTTGCAGTAAAACTCTTTATAATCTGGATAGTGTGTAGTAATAGTTTGTTTTTTTGTTTCCGTATTGCAACTCTGTAGCCAGTTGCCTGTACCGGCTACAGCATTACCAATTTCATTTCGGCCAGCATTGAACATGGGGTCGTTAGGTTTAATATTAGATGCTGGGTTGTCTTTATTTGCATTCACCAGTGTACGGTAGGCAACCCCATCGTAACTCTGCGCTTCAAACAGCTGACTTTTTCGATTTTTGATGTCATTGATGAATCCATCCTCATCTCCATACCGGCCACCGGAATTAAACTGAATATCACTGTGCTTCTGCTCTGAGCTGAATAGCTCTCCTGTACTGGTTTTGGTTCCTGCCGTTGTATTCGTGTTGTTACTTATACCAATGTTACCGCTACTGTCTCTGGAAAGTAACTTTGCCCCCTCTTTCGTATAATTAGAGTTGATCGTACCGCCCGTCATGCTCGGTAACTGTACGGTCTTACCGATCGACTTGCCGTCAGATGCAGCATTACTCATAACACTTTCGTTTGAGTTCAGCGCCCCGTACTTCCCAACGTCTAAGTTTATTGAATCTGCTTTACCTACATATTTATCTGATATTTTTCCGCTCAGGTTTTCCCCGGAATCAGCATTCTTGTACTTCTCTACAATATCCTGAGCACTTGTTGTTGCATTTCGATTTGCGTTGGGGTTCGCAAGGTCAAAATTGTTTTCCAACTGATCAAATATCGCATCAGCTGCGTATATTTTTGGTGTCATAACCATGTTAATGAGCGAAACGTAAAATGCCCAACTCATAGTATTTGCGAGCATAGACGCAATAATTGTTGAAGCAATTAATTTCCTAGTTTTCATATTAAAAGCCTCCTGCAATTAAGCGCCGGGATTAAAACGCACGCAACAGTCATTATATCTCCATAGCATATAGACATAATTATCTATGCCTATTTTCTTTCGTCCACCTTTCAGCGTTGACCAATCATGTACGGAGTCACCAAGCCTATGGCAGCAATCAGGCCCTTTAGCTTCTGGCGTTGGGTAAAGCATTGAAAGTCTATATTGTGAACGAGGAGTGAAGTATTCCCATGTTTTCTCACACATTGCATCTGCTCCCATTGTTCTCATTAGCATTCCTTGCCGATGTAACTTAGTTAGTAGTCGTTGTGTAATAAGGGAACTGGTTCTGACGGCATCATCATTCGCATAGACGTGCCCTGTAAGCGGGTACAAGTTACCATCACAACCGGCACAAAAATAGGCAGCCAAATTATCCTTTCCGGCAGTCACTGCCACGCAGTCAGCAGCACATACCATTGAGGCAATAGGGTTTGCAAATACCACAGCTTCGGGGTTCAGCACGAGCGTCAACAGATCACTTTCCCACATTGGATCAACTTCGCTGATATACGTCAGACTGGCATCAATATAAGGTTCTGCTGTACATTCACCGATTATCAGCAATTTCAACATTGTCATGATCGGGAATTCCCAGAGATGTACGTCGTAGAATCCGGCTTCTGTAGCAGTCATAGGCTGGTTAGTATTGCTCTTGCCAATATCGAACTGTGATTTTTGCAACATGGTTCCCTCCAAAAATGGGCTGCACCATGGGCTTTTCACTACTTCTACGATTTTAACTGGCTGGAAAAAACTTAACTGCCATCCGATTTCTGGTATCCCATTTTGGTCTGTGCAATAGCAGCCGGGGCGTGAGGGTGCGGCACCTTCAGGTGCCGCACCAATTCCCATGATCCGCATCGGGAAGATGCAACTCCAGCAGATATTTTTGATTAGTCCCTGCCACACACCAGCTGACTGGCACATTGCTCCCGGGACGCCGGTATCTGCGGCCATGGTCATTGCAGGCAGGGAAAATGACAGCATGACAGCAACCAAAATTTCCAAAAGTAACTTTTTTAGCTTCTTCACCGGCACGCTCACTATTTAGTAATGAATGTTGTCACGCTTTCCATATACGTAACCACTTTGTTGAAATACTCTCTCATCAGGTCCGGGTAATTCAGAGTCAGCCATGTGGCCAGCAGCGCCCCTAAAATAAATCCGATCTTCATATCAGTTCTCCTCTGCCGAGATTTTTTCTCCAACACCACGTATTTCAGCTTCACTGAATTGCGTTATCCGGAATTTATCTTTTTCAGTTGAAATCAACACTGGAGTGTTTTTAATCTGGAAGCGGGAAATAATTTGCTCATTGACTTTGAATACTTTCCCGTTAAATTTCTCGCGCAGATCATTCAGATGGTCCCAACCATTTTCCTGTTTAATTCGCGTAAACATCGGCATAACCTGTCCGCTGCCAAGAAGTTGGCGATATTGCTTCTCAGCCCAATCAAGCTGCCCCGGATTCAATGGGTCAAAAATTATCATGGTGAGGTTCTGCGGGAACCTGCTCAGCGGGTTAATCAGCTCGCCCGCAGAAGCAATGACGCGGCCCTGCTTATCTTTCACGTCCTGAGTGACCCTGATAGTCGGGTCAATTAACCATTCCTTGTGCTCCTGAGCCGGAGGCAGATTAACCATGAATTGGTTCTTCCATGTGTCTGCAACAGCTCGCTTCTTGGCGCCCTCCCAGTCATACTTTTGTGCTCGCTCTTCGAGCTCTTTAATAATGCTTTTCTCTTCGACCGGATAGGTCGTACCAGCATTAGGTAAAATATCCTGATCGGGATTTCTGGCCAGTTCTCGCTGGAAGAAATCAACGTTAAACGAACCGACCATTTTAGCGAATCGGGATTCCTCACGGGAGATAATTGTCGGGACCTGCGTGACCTGGTACTGGTCAAACGCATCAGGGTCAATCGTAATCAGTGGAGAGTCAAACTTCCCCTTCACCACCAACTGATTGATTGCAGCCTGAGTCTCCGGAAGACGCGTCGTGCCTTTCTTCAGACCATTAAAAACCACTCTCGCCTTATTTTGTGACGCGGTACGGAGTAGATCTTCTAGGACGTAATCAGGCAGGCTAAATGACGCAAAGATAGTGATACCGTTTTCTGTCGAAAGCACCTCTTCCCGTCTGCTATCTATTTTTCGTTCGAAGTCAGCGGCGGTGATCCCTGAGGTACCAAACATTTTTTCGATATTCGTCGACTGGCTGCGCATTACTTCTGGTTTATTTTCGACAGACTTCAGTGCTGAGTCGTTCAGCTGAATATTTCCCTGAATTTCATCACGTCTGCGAATAATGTCATTAACTGCTTCAGAATTATTATTCTGAGCGCGTATAGCCTGAGTATGATCGATAACCGCCTGCACACTGTCAGCATTCATACCCGGTACATAGCCCCGATTCGTTGGCTGACTGATGTCCCTGTTTTGCTTCAAAGCTTCAGCCTGGCGGACGTACTTCTGGACATCCGGAGAATCCAGAGAGCCTGACGAGAGCGGGCCTTCTGCTGTTTCCGGCGGCGTTGACTGAGCGCCCAATACTTGAGCTTGCCTAGCAATGTCGTCAGCAACCTGTTGATACTGGGGGCTAGCCGTAGCGGTGGACATCAAGGCGTAAAACGCCAGGCAGGTGGCCAGAGGCTTAATCGTTGTTTTTAATTCAATAGATCGCATATGTTTTCCCAATAACTGAAGTCAACTTAACCGGCCCCCAAAATCGTGAGTCCCATGAGTGATCCGTTTGGCCAATTAAAAAAACTTCTCCTTTCGGAATAGTTAATTCTCTTTCAATAGACTCAGCAGGTATGTTGTATTTCATTGAAATACGTCTGGCATTAGCTTTATAAAACTTGCTCCCGTTATAAACGCCATCCATTGTGACTCTTAGGCGATCTCCGCCTACCCCCGCCACAATTTTAATAACCTTCTCATTTTCACGTATAAATCGGACTGATTTTGGCATATGAAATGCAATGATGTTTCCTGCCTTGACAGATTTATCCTTCAAGTCAATCATGTAAAAATCAGCAGGTAAACAACCATTTAATAGCCCATGTCCAAATGTAAATCGAGTAAAGAAGATGGCCAGTACCAGTATCAGAATTGCCAAATTGATCGGCACGTACCAATCAAAACTCAGTAACCCACGCTTCTTAGGTATGTATTCGCTCATAACCTGCTTCTCTCAGATACCGGAACCAAAGGACTAATTTTTACATTACCTTAATACCTATTATCCATGTTTTGGACCGTCATTATTTCTACAAAGCCAGTTATTTCTGATAATTTACGCCCCTCTTTTTCTTTCATTATTGCCATTGATTGGTGATTCATGAGACTTGTATCACCGTTCATGCAAAGTAACTTTTCCGACGAAATCAATTCAAAAGACCAAAGACAAAAAGCCGGGACATTACTGTCCCGGCTTCTATTTCAGTACATAAATTTGTCTTACTGCGATGTACCAGTTGTTTCTACAGCCTTTGATTTTTCCTCATCTGGGCCATATACGACCGTGCGCTGTGTTGCTGAATCTCCACTATCATCATATGCGACTACACGGATATCTTGCTTCCCACGATTAAGATTTTTCGATAGTGTCGCAGTGCTGCCAAAAACATTCCTTAGTTCATCATTGATATACCATTCATAACGAACCAGTTTGCCATCAGTATCGACACATTTATTTGTGAAACTCCAGCTCATATTGGATTCTGTATGGCTTAGCACACATTGCGGAGCGGCGTTTTTTACAACATCAAAATCTACTGATGCTGTACCACGCTGTCCCATTTTACTGACAACATCCAGCGTGATTTCATATTTTTTCTCAGTAAGACCGGGAATTCCCTGAGCCCAATAGTTTTTACTACCCTGGACAACCTCTCCATTTACTTTATACGTCACCGTATCAATACTGTCAGCAGAGTGCGCCAGTTTAATATTAGATCTTAGTGTGACATCAAGAGGAGCCCTCATGAACTTATTAGAGAATTTTGGGGTCATTTCAACAGTCATCGGAGTTTGCTCATCGACGACGAAGGTATTTTCAATACGCTGTTCGTTATTACGGTTATCGCGGAAAACGATCATCAACGTATATTTACCCGGCTTCGCAATTGCAAACTCTTTCGTATCTCCTTCATCTTTTGAAATGGAGATATTTTCCTTATCGTAGATCCACTCCCGTGAATAAGTTACTCCCGGATAGTCACCGTCTTTTATTCCGGTCAGGGCGACGTGTAAGGTCGACGGGGCCATAGTGTATTTTAGCTTCGTACTGACTTTCATTTCAGGGAACTTATACACCCAGGACTTAATCGATACTTTCCGCGTGGAAATGGTACTTTCCTTGCTGTCAGCGAGCCATGCACTGTATGTAAATGCCGCATAGCCTTGCTTATCCAGCATCTCCTCTGTCAGCGTCATCGACAACTTAGGCCCTCTGATTTTCTGTCCGTCAGGGGCAGTCCATTCTTCAATGACGTCATTTCCGTTCTGGTACCGACTGTTCGGGTTGGAGTATTTACCATCTAAAGTAACTTTACTTCCCACCTCTACCTTTGAAATGCTGCTCACTGAAACGGAAAGGCGCTTGGGTTTAGCGACCGTTAACCGCGCAGACGTCTCTTTCCAGGAGGACTCTTCAGCCAGGTCGTCTGAATCCAGATAGCGCATCCGGGCGTAGATAGTTGGCGGAAGCTTATCAGCGGCAGTCACGGTATAGGTAGTGTCACCCGCGACCCAATTAATTTTATCTTCCGACCACATTACTTCAGCCGTACCCTGCGGAATCGGCTCATCATTATCCAGCAACGAGACTGGTAAATCATCGCCTTCAAGAATTTCCGCAACATCAATACTTAGCTTAGGCTGTTTGTACGTTACAACTGTCAGCACGTCGCTATAAGACACTTTTGACGTAAACTTGTTGGTCATCTTGGCCCTGTAGAGCCACTTACCGACGTCAGTTTTTCTGATTGAAATACTTCTCTTCCCAGTCATGTCCGAAAGCATCGTCCATGTCTGCCCATTGTCTGACGACTCCTGCCACTCGGTAGGAGCAAGCGCATCAGAGTTAGCTGTGCTGGCCGATTTGAAGTTCACAAGCGTACTGAGCGGGATACGGCCGATAATCAGGCTCTTTGAGAGATTACCCTCCAGCTCTTCACCCTTATACACACGTATGCCGACCGCACTTGTTTCCCGGGTCAATTCAAAATCATCGAAAGGCGAACGGACTTTAGCTATCCCGACAAGACGCATGTTCCCAAGGTCCATATTCTCGATTTTGATTTTTGTTTCGACTACCCCGGCATCATTCACCGGCAATGCCTCGGTTAATGGGGTACGTTCATACGTCGTTTTAAAACGGCCTGTTTCTGGATCTTTACCATAGATACTTTTCTGAGCGTAAATGGTTACATCCCAGTCACCCATTGTCGTCCGGCTAAATGAGCTTTTGCGAGTTGAATTGTTATAGCGCCCAACTGACACCTTCAACGGTAATTCCATTGTAGTAGCCGTCTTTTTGTCTTCGACTTCCATCGTAGCCCGAATGCTGAAGTCGGGGACCGTATACACGTTAAGTGTATCGGCGGTCCGCATTGTCGGGTCCTTCGAGTACTCTACAGCAATGTCGAATACATTTTTCGTCCACAGTGGGGCTGCGGCTACTTTCAGACGCTGAACGAATGTAGTTGCATCGTTGTTTGATGAACGGTTTTTAAACGTCGTTTTTGTGTTCTCACCCCCGTTTTGCGAAACATAGACTGTCACATCAGCAGGTACCACTTTTGCCAAGAGGCGAGCAGCTTCCCCACCTGTCGTGTACGCTAGTGCAGTGTTAGGGTTGATCCCAGTTACCAACTTATTTTTCTTGTAAGTAAGGATTGGGTTATATGGCAGTTGAGTTGTCAATACGCGGCGGTATTTGGCCGACACAGCTTTAGAGCCTCTACCGTTTATCATATAGACTTGGTAATCGAGCAGGTTTTCGCCAGTTTTATTGAAGAACCCCGTAAGTCCTGGCGTCCTGCCTTTAAAGTAAAATTCAAGCCCGTCCGGTACATTGTTCCACTGAGGGTAACAGGCAGTGATATCAGATTTGCCGCCATACCACTCAAGATAAGCCTGCGCGTTCTCTTCCGTAGTAAAGAGAGTGCATTTATCACCGGCTGTCTGACTCATCAGATCGGTATATTGCCGAACGCGAGAATACAAGGTGACGTCTTTTTCTAAGTTTTTAAGCGCAAACCCTGTCGGTTGATACGTGAAAGTGGTATTGAATGTCACAATCTTGCCATACAGGTTTTCCGCCACGACTGTGATTTCGTGGTCAGCATTCACATCTAGATCATCCCCCACCGGCAGATAATAAATGCCTTTGTAGTTCGTTGGGGTGAGTTCAACAACTTTGTTATCGATAGTAACGGCTTTAATATCCGCAACCCCGGCCTGCCCCTGGAATGCGGCAACAATAATTTCATTTAAGAAATAAACAGGTGCTCGTTTTGCCAGCGCTGCCCCATCCTTAAGTACCATGAGTGTGGGGTTATCAGAAAGCATCAGTTTGCTTTCGGGCTCATTGTACGTAGACGTATTCTTGCTAGTATTCTCTATAGTGAACGTGGCGGCATAAGAGCCATTCGTCAGGTCTGTTAAGTCAAAGATATACAGATACTCATCGCCGACCTTCTGGGGTCCGCTCACGGGCTGGAGGGTACGCCGTATCGGTGTTACCCAGGATTGCTTAAAGTCGATAACCGTACCGTCATCCAAAGTTACTTTTGTTGTCGGCTTGAAAACCCCGTCCGGCACCATCGTCAGCGTCATAGCTGTTGGTAGCCACCACTCGCCTTCAGTCTCTTCCTGGGGCACTTTGACGGCTACAGCTACCGTTTTAGCGCCGGTATAGATTTGCTGACCGCCAATACTGATAGTTTTAGCTTCATCAGTGAAATTCCAGAGAGTATGGTCAACAACAGGAGGACGGTAGTCCCAGGTCAGCGTAAGCTTTTGCGCTTCAGGAGGGGCAAAGTAATTATTTTTCGAATTAGCGGTGACAGTTATTTCCCGTGAACCTATCAATAAATCCGAATCACTTACTTTAATACTTCCTACATCGATCGTGCAACTGGTCCCACCAATAGGGACTTCACAGGCAGAACCCGATCCGATAGAAATATATTGCACAAAATTGCGGGGTTCTACTGAGACGGCAAAACTCCTGATCACTTCATCCTTAATATAAGATTTAAGTGTGTAACCCTCTTGAACCAGCCCATTCATAGACGACTTTAGGCCGGTGATCGTCGGTTTAACCGGTACGAGAGCATTAACTGTATACTCCCCTTTCACTACTTCTACTTTTTGCCTTTCTGTACCGGAAAAATAGGAAATTTTGTAAGGGAGTTTTAGGTCTCCTGAGCTGTTTGGAATCCCGGTTAACGTGAACCCGTTAGCAGTAAATCCAGAGCTATTTGGAAGCCACTCAAAGAAGCAGACAAGATTATCCACCGTTGATGTCGCACGATCATCAACCGTCACATTACATGCGGTTCCAGAGCCTGAGGCAGTAATTATATTATTGTTTACGAATGCAACAAAATCGCCCGGGCCGGGATTAAACGTGACGGCAGGCATATCAGCCTGGAGTTTTCCGGAAATCATAATTGCCTCGGCATGTACCGACTTAATCGAGGCAATTAAAGAAAACAACAGGGTTAAACATAAACCTGATTTTCTCATGACGAACACCTGTTTTTTTACGCAGAATTAAAATTACTC
>NZ_JACARU010000059.1:0-29178 GCF_013386425.1 Cedecea sp. P7760
CTAACTCGAGGTGGCGTATAATACGCTTTCCTCTTTCAGAGTCAACCCTTAATTTCAGGATTTTTCACTCTCATCGCCGCCGTTACTCTGTGATGTTGTTCACATGTTCCGTGTCGATGGAGGCGCATTATAGGGAGTTCTCCCGGCGCTGCAACACTAAAATGACAGAAAAATGACTGACTGCTGCATTCCACAGCAAAACCCCGCCTTATACCCTTTTGCACACAGACTTATCCACAATCCGGATTTGAACTTAAAATTCGCGAGCGTGACGCAAACGTTTTCGCTACAATGCACCGCGATAAAATGGACACCCCCGATGGGGGCGTTAGCTGAGTTTTCGTCTCTTCTTTTCCTTAAATTCCCTTTTCTGCGCCGCCAGAACCAAGGTGAAGACTAAAATTCAGCTAACGCTCTTCTATATGCGAACCAAAGCCAAGGGATAAAACCATGCCACAACGTCGTCCTGTACGCCGCGCACTGCTCAGTGTTTCTGACAAAGCCGGTATCGTCGAATTCGCTCAGGCCCTCTCCCAGCGTGGAGTGGAGCTGCTGTCCACCGGCGGAACCGCCCGCCTGCTGGCTGAAGCAAACCTGCCGGTAACCGAAGTCTCCGACTACACAGGTTTCCCGGAGATGATGGACGGACGTGTCAAAACGCTGCATCCGAAAGTTCACGGCGGCATTTTGGGTCGTCGTGGCCAGGACGATGCGATTATGGCGGAGCACGCCATCTCTCCTATTGATATGGTCGTCGTTAACCTTTATCCGTTTGCCCAGACCGTTGCTCGCGAAGGCTGCTCTTTAGAAGATGCGGTCGAGAACATCGATATCGGTGGCCCAACCATGGTTCGCTCCGCCGCCAAGAACCATAAAGACGTGGCGATCGTAGTAAAAAGCAGTGACTACCAGGCGATCGTTGCCGAGCTGGATGCTAATGAAGGATCGCTAACGCTGGAAACCCGCTTCGATCTGGCGATCAAAGCCTTTGAGCATACCGCCGCCTACGACAGCATGATCGCCAACTACTTCGGCAGCCTGGTGCCTGCTTACCACGGCGAGAGCAAAGATCCTGCCGGCCGCTTCCCCCGCACGCTGAACCTGAACTTCATTAAGAAGCAGGATATGCGCTATGGCGAAAACAGCCATCAGCAAGCCGCCTTCTATATAGAAGAAGAAATTAAAGAAGCGTCCGTGGCTACCGCGACCCAGGTGCAGGGTAAAGCGCTCTCCTATAACAACATCGCGGATACCGATGCGGCGCTGGAGTGCGTGAAAGAGTTCGAGGAACCTGCCTGCGTTATCGTTAAGCATGCCAACCCTTGCGGCGTTGCGGTTAGCGGTTCAGTGCTCGAAGCCTACAACCTGGCTTATAAAACCGATCCAACGTCAGCCTTCGGCGGCATCATCGCCTTCAACCGCGAGCTGGACGCTGAAACCGCACAGGCGATTATTTCCCGCCAGTTCGTCGAAGTGATCATCGCCCCTTCCGCCAGCGAAGAAGCGCTGCAGATAACCGCAGCCAAGCAGAACGTTCGTGTCCTGGTTTGTGGCCAATGGCAGAAACGCACTGCCGGCCTCGACTTTAAACGTGTGAACGGCGGCCTGCTGGTTCAGGATCGCGATCTGGGTATGGTGACCGCTGGCGATCTGCGCGTTGTCACTAAACGCCAGCCAACAGAGCAAGAACTGCATGACGCGCTGTTCTGCTGGAAGGTAGCGAAGTTCGTTAAATCGAATGCCATCGTTTATGCCCGTGACAATATGACCATCGGCATAGGCGCCGGCCAGATGAGCCGCGTTTACTCCGCCAAAATTGCCGGCATCAAGGCCAGTGACGAAGGTCTGGAAGTGAAAGGCTCCGCCATGGCCTCTGATGCCTTCTTCCCGTTCCGCGATGGGATTGATGCTGCAGCCGAAGCTGGAGTGAGCTGCGTTATCCAGCCGGGCGGTTCTATTCGTGATGAAGAGGTCATTGCCGCCGCCGACGAGCATGGGATCGCGATGATCTTCACCGATATGCGCCACTTCCGCCATTAATTACCGGAGCGTTTATAGATGAAAGTTTTAGTTATTGGTAACGGCGGGCGCGAACATGCGCTGGCCTGGAAAGCCGCTCAGTCTCCTTTAGTACGCACCGTCTTTGTTGCTCCAGGTAACGCGGGCACCGCGTTGGAACCTGCGCTGCAGAACGTCGCCATCAGTGCCACGGATATTCCGGCCCTGGTGAGTTTTGCGCAGAACGAAAAAATTGACTTAACCATCGTCGGCCCCGAAGCCCCGCTGGTCATTGGCGTAGTGGATGCATTCCGCGCCGCCGGGCTGAAGATCTTCGGGCCAACCGAAGGCGCCGCGCAGCTGGAAGGCTCGAAGGCCTTCACCAAAGACTTCCTGGCTCGTCATAACATTCCGACGGCGGAATACCAGAACTTTACCGAAGTTGAGCCTGCGCTGGCTTACCTGCGTGAGAAAGGTGCTCCAATCGTGATTAAGGCCGACGGCCTGGCCGCGGGTAAAGGCGTTATTGTGGCGATGACCCTGGAAGAAGCGGAAGCCGCCGTGAATGACATGCTGGCCGGGAACGCGTTTGGCGATGCGGGCCACCGCATTGTTATTGAAGAGTTCCTCGACGGCGAAGAAGCCAGCTTTATCGTGATGGTTGACGGCGAGCACGTCCTGCCGATGGCCACCAGCCAGGATCATAAGCGAGTTGGCGATGGCGATACGGGCCCGAACACCGGCGGGATGGGAGCTTACTCCCCGGCTCCGGTTGTTACGGATGAAGTTCATCAGCGCACCATGGAACGCGTAATTTGGCCGACCGTACGCGGTATGGCTGCCGAGGGGAACACCTACACCGGCTTCCTGTACGCCGGGTTGATGATCGATAAGCAGGGTAATCCGAAGGTGATTGAGTTCAACTGCCGCTTTGGTGATCCAGAAACCCAGCCCATCATGCTGCGTCTGCAGTCAGACCTGGTCGAACTGTGCCTCGCGGCCTGCGACGGCAAGCTTGATGAGAAAGACTCTAAGTGGGACGAACGTCCGGCACTGGGCATCGTGCTGGCGGCGGGCGGTTATCCGGCCGATTATCGCAACGGCGACGTTATCCACGGCCTGCCGCTGGAAGAAGTGGCCGACGGCAAGGTCTTCCATGCCGGCACTAAGCTCAGCGAAGATGACCTTGTGCTTACCAACGGCGGGCGAGTTCTCTGCGTGACCGCACTCGGCGAGACGGTTGCTAAGGCTCAGCAGCGCGCGCTGGAGCTGAAAAAAGATATTCACTGGGATGGCAGCTTCAGCCGCTCGGATATCGGCTACCGCGCCATTGCGCGTGAAGACGCGAAGTAATATCGACAGTACGGACTAAACCGCTCTCGTAGCGGTTTTTTTATGCCTAGAAATCGCCAGGCCTGGGCTGCCAGCTGCAGAAGTTCTGGTTCGCCACCAGCAGCAGCTGTGAACCTTCCGGCGCTTCCAGCCAGGCAATACTGACGTCGAGGGAAGAGTTGCTCTGACGACGCGCTATGTGGCTCAGTGAGGCGCTATCAAGCTTAGGCGATAGCGTTTCCCCTTCGCAGGTCGTTACCGTGCCGTTCTGGTGCCAACGCCCCTGACGCAGCACAACGTGACCAATGCGTAGCGCTTCGCTTGTTTCCCGAATACGGTTGGCATTGAACTGGTACAAAGCGACCTGATCGTTGGAGAGTTGCTGCTTCTGGCTGTTGACTTCGCGCTGCATAAAGCTCAGCTCACCGTGGTCGTCAAAGCGGACTTTGACATGCTCCGGCTGCTTACCCTGAATATTGAGCTCGATAAAGGTCAGCTTGTCGCCCTGCCAGCGGTATTCACCGGTGGTAGTTGCCCCGTGCTGCCACGGACTAAAGGCGGTAAGTATGTGGGTGGACTCATCGGCGTTGTCTTTACGCCAGATGCGGACTACGCCCTGGTCGGCAACATAGCCAGTGGCGGTAAAAGGAGGGAGTTTATTGCTGCTGCATGCCGTGAGCACTAACGCACCCGCCAGCGCCAGTAGTGGGCGCCAGACGGACAAAAGGGGCGTAAACGCCCCTCTGTTAAAACTGTTCACCGACACGCGTTAACTTACTTAACCGCGTCTTTCAGTGCTTTACCAGAAACAAATGCCGGCACGTTAGCAGCAGCAATTTTGATTTCATTACCGGTCTGCGGGTTGCGGCCAGTGCGCTCAGCACGGTGGTTCACCTTGAAGGTACCGAAACCAACCAGTTGTACAGCATCACCTTCTTTCAGAGACTCAGTAATTGCAGCCAGAGTGGATTCCAGAGCAGCTTTAGCCTGTGCTTTAGACAGGTCAGCCTTGTCAGCAATTACATCAATCAGTTGAGTCTTGTTCATAAGTTATCCTTACAATGTGTTTATCGCTTGCTAAGCATCGAGTGCGACGGAAATGCATAAAAAGCACTCTCCTGCATACACGCACCGACAGCCACTTTTATTCGCCCCACAAATGTAGACCAGACGGGGGGTTAATTGGAAGCCTCCAGGGAGGACAAATCAGACTGTATGTCACGTTTTACTGTCTTATTGCTGCAAATTTATACCGATATTACTGATGCCGGCCTCACGGAGGTCAGCACGAAGCCCTTTAATGAGCTCAATATCGCGTTCTTCGCAGTCCGCCAGCAGTCGGAAAATCTCCCACTGAATGTCCCATTCCTCTTCTACCGCCGGGTTTGCTCTCAACTCCTCGTCGGTCATTTCACGACCGGCCTGAGTCATTTCCAGCATCGCCACCGAAGTGATTGAACATTTACTGACTTCGATTGCGTGCTCCAGCGTTTCACCTGAGAGACGAGAATGGACAAGCTCACTCAGCGCCACGCAGGCGTCAATCGCCGGATAGACACCGTAAATATCATAGTCGTCAGCCGCAGGAATTGCCTCTTCAAGTTTTTCCAACTGGCTATCAAAGTTCACTTTGGCGTCTTTCACCGTTTGGGTTTCCCAAATCAGGTCGAGGATCTTGCGATAAAGCTGGGCATCACCAAAGCCGGTTTGCTGGCAAAACATGGCGTAGTTCGGGTACATACGCTCGCACAGAGAGGCCATAAAGGTGACGTGCTGCCAGCTTTCGAGCTTCTCCAGGCGTAAATGAATTGGGTTCTGTAACATGACGGTGTCTCAAAGACGGAAAATTAGCGGCAGTTTACCTGAATCACCTGCCAATTGCTTGCAGGCGCTTAAAGGCCGGACGCCCGGAGGCGACGGCATCGGCCCAGCGGGTCGGCTCCGGCAGACGGTAGCCCGCCATACAGCGCTCAACCCACGCTAACGCGCCGTCGAGGCTCACTCGGTGCCCGGTAGAAACAAACAACGGGTTACAGCGTTTTTTACTGCGCCAGACCCACGCCAGCTGTTCGCCTTTATCCATCAACGGCGCACGAGCGCCCGGCTCGTCGCCCAGCGGTGCAAACTTTCCGTACAGCCGCTTTTTCGCTACGCCGATAGTTGGCACGTCCACCAGCAGCCCAAAATGGCTGGCTACGCCTAAACGGCGGGGATGCGAGATGCCGTGCCCGTCCACAAACACCAGATCGGGTTTCTGCGAAAGCATACTCCACGCTTCAAGCAGCGCAGGGTATTCTCGAAAAGATAAAAAACCGGGGATATAGGGCATGGCGGTAGCCATTCTCGCCACCTGATATTCAACCAGATCAAGGGACGGATAGCTCAACAAAACGAAGGCCGCGCGGGTGACGTCTCCGCTTTGTTCAAACCCCACATCGGCCCCGGCGATCAAACGCGGCGGATCCTGGTCAAGGCGATCCTCGCGGATCACCTTTGCGGCCAGATCCAGCTGCTGCTCTCGTAATGCTGCGAGATCCATCCCTCTTTTTCCTTAAGCGCGATGATATTGCGCCGACAGGCGATGCACCGCTTCCACAAAGACGCCTGCATGCTCCGGCGGAACATCCTGATGAATACCGTGGCCCAGGTTAAAGACGTGCCCTTCTCCCTGGCCGAAGCCGGCAAGAATAGTGGCAACTTCTTCTTCGATACGTGCAGGCTGAGCGTAAAGCATGGAAGGATCCATATTACCCTGCAGAGCGACTTTATGACCTACGCGACGGCGAGCGTCGGCGATGTCCGTTGTCCAGTCCAGGCCCAGCGCGTCGCAGCCGGTTTCCGCCATGGCTTCAAGCCACTGACCGCCGCCTTTGGTGAACAGCGTCACCGGCACACGGCGACCGTCGTTTTCACGCAGCAGGCCGTCGACGATTTTGTGCATGTAGTAAAGCGAGAATTCTTTGTAGTCACGGCCGCCAAGCACGCCGCCCCAGGTATCAAAGATCATCACCGACTGCGCGCCCGCACGGATTTGCGCGTTCAGGTAGAGCGTCACGCTCTGTGCCAGCTTATCCAGCAGCAGATGCAGCGCTTTTGGCTCGGCAAACATCATTTTCTTAATCACGGTAAACGCTTTGCTGCTGCCGCCTTCCACCATATAGGTGGCCAGCGTCCACGGGCTGCCGGAGAAGCCAATCAGCGGGACTTCGCCTTTCAGCTCGCGGCGAATGGTACGCACCGCGTTCATCACGTAAGCCAGCTCGCCTTCCGGGTCTGGAATCGGCAGCTTTTGAACATCGGCCAGGCTTTTAATTGGGGAGCTAAAGCGCGGGCCTTCACCGGCTTCAAAGTACAGCCCAAGCCCCATTGCGTCTGGAATGGTCAAAATGTCCGAGAAGAGGATCGCCGCATCAAGCGCATACCGACGCAGCGGTTGCAGGGTGACTTCGCAGGCCAGCTCGGCGTTTTTGCACAGCGACATAAAATCGCCGGCCTGAGCGCGCGTTGCCTTATATTCCGGCAAATAACGCCCGGCCTGGCGCATCATCCATACCGGAGTGATATCTACCGGCAAGCGCTGCAGGGCGCGCAGGTAACGATCGTTCTTCAGTTCAGTCATTTTTACCTTTCCTTTAGCTGTATCGCCGCAGTCTATCATTCATAGTCCGCGCGACACAGGGCAACGGTATCTTCAATTAAGCGGCGCGCCACGGTGCCCGGCGGCGGCAATAGCGGCAGTTGGTCATAGCGATACCAGCCGGCATCCAGCAGCTCTTTGGGATCTATTTTGATTTCGCCGCTATGGTAATCCGCCATAAATGCGGTCATCAGCGACTGGGGGAAAGGCCAGGGCTGGGAGGTCACGTAGCGCAGGTTTTTCACCTGAATGCTGCTCTCTTCCATGACTTCGCGAGCCACAGCCTGCTCCAGCGTTTCACCCACTTCGACAAATCCGGCCAGCACGGTGTAAACGCCGTTGCGGTGGCGCGTATGCTGAGCCAGCAGGATATGATCGTCCTTACGGATAGCAACGATAATGCAGGGGGCGATTTGCGGGTAATAGCGTTCCCGGCAGTGGCCGCAGAGCATCGCCCATTCGCTTTTGCTGAAGTGCATTTCATGGCCGCAGTAGCCGCAATATTTATGCGAGCGGTAAAACTCGGCCAGTTGAACACCCCTTCCGGCGAGCTGAAACAGGCCAACATCACGGTCCAGCAGCTGGCGCAGCGAGCCCATGTCCGTGCGGCGCGGTTCTCGTATCAGCCATACCGGTTCGCCTTCCCATTCCCCGATGTCCAGGGCGTGGCAGCCTGTAAGCTGAAATTCGGCGGCGCTGCCGTGAGGTAAGTCACCCTGCGGCAACCATATTTTCTGCTCATGGCTGACTATCCACCAACCATGATCTAAGTTTTGAATAACACGTTCCATAACCTGGTGCACATCCCCGTGTTCACTGATATAAACAATTAGTTTTTACTTTTTTGGGTTAGTTTGCGTTCAATCTTTTAACTCACGGAGTCTCAATCATGCTGAACCAGTTAGCCAATCTGACTGAGCGCGTTGGTGGTAGTAATGAGTTAGTTGACCAGTGGCTTCAGGCTCGTAAACACCTGTTGGTTGCCTATTACAACATGGTCGGGATCAAGCCTAACAAGGAATCCCACACCGCGCTCGACGAAAAAGCGTTAGATAATTTTTGCCACGGCCTGGTGGATTATCTCTCTTCCGGCCATTTTAGTATTTACGAGCGCATTATCAGCAACCTGGAAGGCGGCAGCCCGCTGCTGAGCGCGGCACAGCTTTATCCTCAACTGGAAGCCAATACCCAACAGATAATGGACCTCTACGACTCGCATCTCGAAAACGCCATCGGCCGCGACAGCTGGGTCGAGTTTCAGCAGGCATTATCGGAGATAGGCGAGTGCCTTGAGGCCCGCTTCACCCTTGAAGATAAGTTAGTCCTGTTGGCTATCGATAACAACCTGGACGGCAGCGCCAGCGATGCGGCCGGGCTGGCAAGTCCAGCTTGAGTTGTTAGCTATTAACGAGTAATTTACAACTTTCCCACCGCGAGGTGGGATCATTCTTGTCGGAGTGCCGAGTGCGTTATGCACCGGCTGAGACCGTTAATTCGGGATCCGCGGAACCTGATCAGGTTAGAACCTGCGAAGGGAACAAGAGTAATTCTTTCTTTGGTGCACCCGTTTGTGGGCGGCCCATATCCATTACTCCTTCCGTTGTCCTGACAAGCCATATCCTGATGAAACCTGGAATGAGCTATGTCTGCATCTGAAAAAAAACCGGGCCGACGCGAACAGCGTGCAGCCGCCCAACACTTTATCAATACGCTTGAAGGCACCGCCTTCCCCAACTCCCGGCGCATCTATCTGACCGGATCACGCGAAGATATCCGCGTCCCAATGCGGGAAATTCAGCTCAGCCCGACGCTCACCGGCGGCAACAATGATACTCCTCAATATCAGCCGAACGATGCTGTCCCCGTCTACGATACGTCTGGCCCTTATGGCGACCCCGCAATCGCTATAAACGTGTTAAGCGGACTTTCCCCTCTTCGCAGCGCCTGGATTGCCGAACGCCGTGACAGCGAAACGCTGGATGAACGCAGCTCAGCTTATACAAAAGCACGTCTGGCCGACGACGGCCTGGACGAGCTGCGCTTTGAAACTCAGCTAGCGCCCCGTAGGGCGGCAGCGGGAAAATGTGTCACACAGCTGCATTACGCCCGGCAAGGCATTGTCACCCCGGAGATGGAGTTCATAGCCATTCGCGAAAATATGGGGCGCGAACGCATCCGCGATGAGGTCCTGCGCCACCAGCATCCGGGCGAAGGCTTCGGCGCAAGGCTGCCGGAAAACATCTCGCCGGAGTTCGTGCGCGATGAAGTCGCCGCTGGCCGAGCGATTATTCCCGCCAATATCAACCACCCTGAATCAGAGCCAATGATTATCGGCCGCAACTTCCTGGTGAAGGTGAACGCCAATATCGGCAATTCGGCGGTCACGTCCTCTATTGAAGAAGAGGTGGAGAAGCTGGTGTGGGCCACCCGCTGGGGTGCCGATACGGTGATGGATCTCTCGACCGGCCGCTATATTCACGAAACGCGGGAATGGATCCTGCGCAACAGCCCGGTGCCCATTGGCACGGTGCCGATTTACCAGGCGCTGGAGAAGGTTAACGGCATCGCCGAAGACCTGAACTGGGAAATATTCCGCGACACGTTGCTGGAACAGGCAGAGCAAGGCGTGGATTACTTCACTATTCACGCGGGCGTGCTGCTGCGCTACGTGCCGATGACGGCGAAACGCCTGACCGGCATCGTGTCGCGCGGTGGGTCGATTATGGCGAAGTGGTGCCTGTCCCATCATCAGGAAAATTTTCTGTACGAGCACTTCCGCGAGATTTGCGAGATCTGCGCCGCCTACGACGTTTCACTTTCGCTGGGCGATGGTTTACGCCCCGGTTCAATACAGGATGCCAACGACGAAGCGCAGTTTGCCGAGCTGCATACGCTGGGCGAGCTGACCAAAATCGCCTGGGAGTATGACATCCAGGTGATGATTGAAGGCCCGGGCCACGTGCCGATGCAGATGATTCGCCGCAACATGACTGAAGAGCTGGAGCATTGCCACGAAGCGCCTTTCTACACCCTCGGCCCGCTAACGACCGATATCGCGCCGGGCTACGATCATTTCACCTCCGGCATTGGCGCCGCCATGATCGGCTGGTTTGGCTGCGCCATGCTCTGCTACGTGACGCCGAAGGAGCATCTTGGCCTGCCGAACAAAGAGGACGTTAAACAGGGGCTGATTACCTACAAGATCGCCGCCCACGCCGCTGACCTGGCCAAAGGTCATCCTGGCGCACAAATCCGCGATAACGCGATGTCCAAAGCACGCTTTGAATTCCGCTGGGAGGACCAGTTCAACCTGGCGCTCGATCCCTTCACCGCTCGCGCTTACCACGATGAAACCCTGCCGCAGGAATCCGGCAAAGTCGCACATTTTTGCTCTATGTGCGGCCCTAAATTTTGCTCAATGAAAATCACGCAGGAAGTGCGGGACTACGCCGCAAAACAGGCGATAGACGCAGGTATGGAAGAGATGTCCCAGGACTTTCGCGCCCGGGGCGGTGAAATTTATCTCAGACAGGAGGAAGCATAATGTCAAAACTCACATTTCCAGCCACGTCACGCAGGCTTGGCCTTTACCCGGTCGTCGACAGCGTGGCATGGATCGAACGTCTGCTAGGCGCGGGCGTCAAAACTATTCAGCTCCGTATTAAAGACAAGCATGACGAAGAAGTCGAAGCCGACGTCATCGCAGCTATTGCGCTGGGTGAGCGCTATAACGCCCGCTTGTTCATCAACGACTACTGGCGACTGGCCATCAAACATGGCGCCTACGGCGTGCACCTCGGCCAGGAAGATATGGACGTGGCTAACCTGACGGCGATAAGCGAAGCCGGGCTTCGCCTTGGGCTTTCTACCCACGACAACATGGAAATGGATCGCGCGTTAAGCGCTAATCCGTCCTACATCGCGCTGGGCCATGTCTTTCCCACCCAAACCAAGCAGATGCCCTCTTCCCCTCAGGGACTGAATAAGCTGGCAGAACACATTCAAACTTTGGGCGACTATTCCACCGTTGCCATCGGCGGGATAAGTATCGATCGAGTACCTGCCGTTTTAGCGACCGGGGTTGGCAGCGTTGCCGTCGTCAGCGCGATTACTCAGGCTCCGGACTGGCGTGCTGCCACGGCGAAATTACTCGAACTGGCAGGAACCGGCGATGAATGACGCGGATTTTATGCGCTACAGCCGCCAGCTGTTGCTGGAGGATGTGGCCATTGAAGGGCAGGAAAAACTGCTGTCCAGCACGGTGCTGGTCGTCGGCCTTGGCGGGTTAGGTTCGCCTGCTGCGCTGTATCTCGCCGCCGCGGGCGTCGGCAAACTTATCATCGCGGACGATGACACGGTGCATTTCAGCAACCTCCAGCGCCAGATTTTGTTCACTTCTGAAGATATCGATCGCCCTAAATCTACCGTCGCCCACCAGCATTTGCAGCGCCTGAATCCGGGCGTAAACATTGTGCCGCTGGTAGAAAGGCTAGCGGGCTCTTCGCTGGTGAAGGCCGTAAACGAAGCCGATGTAGTGCTGGATTGCAGCGACAATATGGCAACCCGGCAGGCGGTCAACGCCGCCTGCGTGGCCGCGAATACACCGCTGATCGCCGCCAGCGCCGTAGGTTTTGGCGGCCAGATGATGGTGCTAACCCCGCCCTGGGAACATGGCTGTTACCGCTGCGTCTGGCCTGATGAGAGTGAACCCGAACGCAACTGCCGCACCTCTGGCGTTATCGGCCCGGTCGTGGGCGTGATGGGTACGCTTCAGGCGCTGGAAGCCATCAAATTGCTTACCGGCATGGTGCCTGCAACCGGCTCTCTTCGTCTCTTTGACGCCCGACAGCACAGCTGGCGCACGCTGGCGATGCAAAAATCGATGACCTGCCCTGTTTGCGGAGGTCGCGATGCGCATTCAGTTTAACGATGAGCCTCTGGAATGTACGGAAGGTATGACGCTCGCCACCCTGCTGGCTCAGCTTGAGCAGGGCAAAGCAGGTGCTGCGCTGGCCGTTAACCAAACCATTATCCCGCGCGAACAGTGGAGCAATTACCTGCTGCGCGAGGGCGACACTATTCTGCTGTTTCAGGCGATTGCCGGGGGCTGACATGTTACAGATTGCCGATAAAACTTTTTCCTCACGCCTGTTCACCGGGACCGGGAAATTCTCTTCCAGCCAGGTGATGATCGACGCGATTCGCACCTCTGGCTCACAGCTGGTCACCATGGCGATGAAGCGCGTGGACCTGCGTGGCCATAACGATGACATTCTTCTGCCGCTTAAACAGGCAGGTGTGCATCTGCTGCCAAATACTTCCGGCGCTAAGACCGCTGAAGAAGCTATTTTTGCCGCCCAGTTGGCACGTGAGGCGCTCGGCACAAACTGGGTGAAGCTGGAAATCCATCCCGACGTTCGCTATTTATTGCCGGATCCCATTGAAACGCTGAAAGCCGCAGAAGCCCTGGTGAAGCAGGGATTCGTGGTGCTGCCTTACTGCGGTGCCGATCCGGTACTGTGCAAACGCCTGGAAGAAGCCGGCTGCGCGGCCGTGATGCCGCTCGGCGCGCCTATCGGTTCAAACCAGGGCCTGCAAACCCGCGCCCTGCTGGAGATAATCATTGAGCAATCTCGAGTGCCGGTGGTGGTAGATGCCGGGATCGGCGCGCCAAGCCATGCAGCCGAAGCGTTGGAAATGGGCGCCTCGGCCGTGCTGGTGAATACCGCAATAGCCGTCGCCCGTGACCCGGTGCAAATGGCTCAGGCTTTCCGCCTGGCCGTCGAAGCCGGACACCTTGCAGCGCAGTCCGGGTTAGGCTCACGCCACCAGCAGGCACAGGCTTCCAGCCCGCTAACCAGCTTCCTGCAGTTTAGCGAGGAGAATGCCTGATGGCAGAAACCTTTACCGACCGCTGGCGGCAGCTGGACTGGGACGATATCACTCTGAGCATTAACGCTAAGACGGCGGCAGACGTCGAACGAGCGATTAACTCACCTCGCCTGACACGAGAAGGTTTGATGGCTTTGCTCTCGCCCGCCGCCGGCCTTTATCTGGAGTCTCTGGCTCAGCGAGCGCAGCAGCTTACGCGCCAGCGTTTCGGCAACACCGTGAGCTTTTACGTGCCGCTTTATCTCTCCAACCTGTGCGCCAACGACTGCACTTACTGCGGCTTTTCCATGAGCAACAAGTTGAAACGCAAAACGCTGGATGAAGCAGAGATTGAGCGTGAATGCGCGGCTATCCGGGCGCTAGGCTTTGAACACCTTTTGCTGGTCACCGGCGAACATCAGACCAAAGTCGGCATGGACTATTTCCGCCAGCATCTGCCGGCCATCCGCCGTCGCTTTAGCTCGCTGCAGATGGAAGTTCAGCCGCTGGACGAGCATGAGTATGCGGAGCTAAAAACGCTCGGACTCGACGGCGTGATGGTTTATCAGGAAACCTATCATCCGGCGACCTACGCGGAGCATCATCTGAAAGGCAACAAACAGGACTTTTTCTGGCGGCTGGAAACACCCGACAGGCTTGGGCGCGCAGGCATAGATAAAATTGGGCTGGGCGCGCTGATTGGCCTGTCGAACAGCTGGCGCACCGACTGCTTCATGGTGGCTGAACACCTGCTTTGGCTACAGCAGCACTACTGGCAAAGTCGCTATTCCATCTCCTTCCCTCGCCTGCGTCCGTGCACCGGCGGCGTGGAACCCGCCTCTATCATGACCGAACAGCAGCTGGTGCAGGTAATCTGCGCGTTTCGTCTGCTTGCGCCGGACGTGGAACTGTCGCTTTCAACTCGAGAATCGCCGTGGTTCCGCGACCACGTGATCCCACTGGCGATTAATAACGTCAGCGCATTTTCAAAAACTCAGCCGGGCGGCTATGCCGATAATCACCCCGAACTGGAACAGTTTGCGCCGCACGATGGCAGAACACCGCAGGAAGTTGCCGCCGTGCTTCGCAACTCGGGTTTACAGCCGGTCTGGAAGGACTGGGATCACTTTTTGGGAAGGAGTGCGCGAACCTGATGTAACACGCCGCAAGGAAAACGATAACTTACGCTATTCACCGTAAAAACGCCGCCAGGGCATTGTTGTTGCCCCGACGATGAAAGAGTGTCCCTCCGGTCAGCAAGATACCTGACCGGAGCGGCAACAGACATCTCTTCATACCCCTCCGCCTTCACAATTCTTGTCTTGATTCTTCGAGAAAAAGCAAAAATGTAACCGGTTTCAGTTTTCTGCGATTTCTTTTGTGATACCTGACACACAATCGGGTTAAAGCGGTTGTTGCCGCCCCTCCTGACGGATAAATATCTCTGTATCCTTCGGACATTGAGAGCGAACTATGAAAAATATCGTGTTGTGTTGTGCTGCCGGTATGTCGACCAGCATCCTGGTTCAACGTATGGTTGATGCCGCACAAAAGAAAGGCATCGAGGTCTCAATCAAGGCTGTGCCTGTTGCAGAGTTTAAAGAGAATATCGAACGCGCCGACATCGTTCTGCTCGGTCCGCAGGTGAAATACGAGCAGGCCAAACTTCAGGCCCTTGCCGATCCTCTGGGTAAAAAAGTCGTCGTTATCGACATGATGGATTACGGCCTGATGAAAGGCGACGTGGTGCTTGATAAAGCCCTGAAAATGATGGAGTAAGATGTGGAAGATTTAGAATCGATTATTATGGAACTGCTGGTCAATGCCGGCAGCGCACGTAGCCAGGCCCTGACTGCTTTGCAGCTGGCACGTAAAGGTGACTTTGAGGCTGCCGAGAAGGCAATGGAAGAATCACACGAATTCGTTAAACACGCACATAAAATCCAGACCCAGCTGATTGGCCTGGATGAAGGCTCCGGCAAGCTGCCGGTCAACCTGATTACCGTACACTCTCAGGATCACCTGATGAACGCGATGGTTATTCAGGATCTGGCGACCGATATGATTGAGCTTTACCGCCGCCTGCCGTTGGTAAAATAGTCGCTTTTAATGACAGGCGCCTCCGGGGCGCCTGTTTTCTGTTATAAAAAACCGTATAACCCGGCAAGTATCCAGCCAAAAACACACGAAATACTCACGCCGATTAATCCAGGCAGAATAAAACTATGGTTTATTACAAAACGACCGATGTGCGTGGTGCCTGACCGATCAAATTGAATAGCCGCGAGGTCACTTGGGTAAGTTGGCAGAATATAGTACCCGTAACACGCCGGAGCAGAGGCAATGATATACGCAGGGTCGACGCCGATCGCCAGAGCAACGGGGACTATCGCCGCCAGCGCCGCAGCCTGAGAATTGACAAACTTAGAAACCAGCAGCAGAACGATAGCATATGCCCATGGGTACTCTTTCACCATCTCCCCTAGTACGCTTTTAATCTCCGACATGTGTGCACCAAACATGGTTTCCGCCATCCATGCAATGCCATAGACCGCGACAATGGCTATCATCCCGGAGCGAAATACCTCATTTTTGGAGATTGAAGCAGGATTCGTTTTGGTGATGATGATGATCAGTGCGCCCGAAAGCAGCATAAACATCTGAATAACCAGCACCATCGAGAGTGGTTTACCCTCAAACATCGGTCGGAGCTCTGAAAAAGCGCCTAACAGAGCAACCACCGCGATAGATGCAAGAAAAATCCACATCGCAATCCAGTTGGCCATTGGCAACTTTTTATGCAGTAAAGTCGCCGTGTCGCCGTAAACATAGTGATGGTTTTCTGGAACAGAGATAAAGGCCTGGAATTTCTCGTCTTTATCTAAATCCTTACCGCGAAACCAGCTGAAAATGCCGATGGCCAGAATACCCAATAGTGTTGACGGAATAGTAATGGCAAGAAGGTCAAGGAATTCCAGATGCCTGCCGTTAAACGTAACGTTGCCAAGCATGGCGACCAGCGACACAACCGCGACGGAGACCGGGCTGGCAATAATCCCCATCTGGGCACCGATAGAGCTTGCCGCCATAGGTCTCTCAGGTCGGATATTATTCTTAATGGCGACATCATAAATAATCGGCAGAATTGTGTAGACCACGTGTCCAGTGCCACAAAGTATCGTCAAGATGCAGGTAACAAAGGGGGCGACGATGGAAACATACTTCGGATTGCGTCGCAGCAACTTTTCGGCAATCTGCAGCATCACATCTAAACCACCGGAAGCTTGCAGCGTTGACGAGGCGGCAACCACGGCAATAATGACAAGCATTACATCAATGGGAGGTTTTCCCGGTTTAAGGTGAAAAACAAACACCAGGATAACCAGACCAATTCCCCCTAGCAGCCCCAGTGCAATACCTCCTTTTTTAGCACCGTAGAACAGGCAAATTAAAATAATAATAAGTTGTAGAGCAAATTCCATGTAACCCCCAGAAGCTATCCGTTAAATAAGATCCATATCCGCATAAGTAACTTTATTGCCACCATGGCCGCCCGTTTTACTGGCAAAACAATCCCCTCGGCGATAATGACCCGAAATGTGATATGCCCACTTATCAATCAATAAGTTAGATTTTTGACTATATCGATTTTGGATTGTTTATTTTTTGATACATGTAGAAATTTCATTCATCAATAACGGCAGGAAAAAGGAAAAAAGGTTGATGGGAACCAAAGGTTAATTAATTGATGAGCAATGGGAAATATAATGTTAATGGCATGAGTTATGATTTGGAATAAATGTCATACGCTGGTGTTAACAACGTTGAAGGCGATTAATTCCAGGTTATTCAGTCCCCGTGGTACAGAGCAAAAGACCTGTTTCAGGCATAAAAAAACCCGCCGAAGCGGGTTTTTTATTTCAGGCGTATCGAGCGATTACTCGTCGTTACCGCCCAGGCCTGCGTTCAACAGCTCTGCCAGGCTGGCAGTAGCGTCTTCAGCAGTCACCTGAGGTGCCGCAGGGACTTCACCTGCTGCACGGCGACGCATACGATCCTGGTGGTACGCATAACCGGTACCGGCCGGGATCAGACGACCCACGATAACGTTCTCTTTCAGGCCGCGCAGTTCGTCGCGTTTGCCCGCAACGGCTGCTTCGGTCAGCACACGAGTTGTCTCCTGGAACGATGCCGCGGAGATGAAGGACTCGGTTGCCAGAGAGGCTTTGGTGATACCCAGCAGATCGCGTGCAAAGGACACGTTAATCTTACCGTTCGCTTCCAGTTCGCGGTTAGCGATCTTGATGCGGGAGTATTCAGCCTGCTCGCCTTCCAGGAAGTCGGAGCTGCCAGCGTTAACGATAGTCGCTTTACGCAGCATCTGACGCACGATAACTTCGATGTGTTTATCGTTAATCTTAACGCCTTGCAGACGGTAAACGTCCTGCACTTCGTTGGTGATGTAACGAGTAACAGCATAGACGCCACGTAAACGCAGGATGTCGTGCGGAGACTCTGGACCATCGGAAACCACGTCACCACGTTCTACGCGTTCACCTTCGAACACGTTCAGCTGGCGCCATTTCGGAATCATCTCTTCGTAAGCATCGCTGCCGTCGATTGGGGAGATAACCAGGCGGCGTTTGCCTTTGGTTTCTTTACCAAACGAGATAATACCGCTGATTTCAGCCAGGATCGCAGGCTCTTTCGGACGACGTGCTTCGAACAAGTCGGCAACACGCGGCAGACCACCGGTAATATCCTTGGTACCGCTGGATTCCTGTGGAATACGCGCCAGGGCGTCACCAGAGTGAATCTGAGTACCATCTTCCAGCTGGACAATCGCTTTACCCGGCAGGAAGTACTGAGCCGGCATATCGGTGCCAGGGATCAGAACGTCATTGCCTTTAGCATCAACGATTTTCAGCGCTGGACGCAGGTCTTTACCACCAGCAGTACGCTCGGCAGAGTCCAGAACGACCAGAGAAGACAGACCGGTCAACTCGTCGGTCTGACGAGTAATGGTCTGGCCGTCGATCATATCGGTAAAGCGGATGAAACCACTAACTTCCGAGACAACCGGCATGGTGTGCGGATCCCAGTTTGCTACGGTTTCACCGCCGGCAACCTGCTCGCCATCACCTTTAGCCATCACAGCACCGTAAGGTACTTTATAGCTCTCTTTGGTACGACCGAATTCGTCGATCAGTTTCAGCTCGGTGTTACGGGAAGTGACTACCAGCTTGCCGGTAGAGTTCACAACCGACTTCGCGTTGCTGAGCTTGATGCTACCTTTGTTCTTAACCTGAATGCTGGATTCAGCAGCAGAACGGGATGCAGCACCACCGATGTGGAACGTACGCATCGTCAGCTGTGTACCAGGTTCACCGATGGACTGTGCCGCGATAACCCCGATAGCTTCACCTTTGTTGATGATGTGACCACGTGCCAGGTCGCGACCGTAGCAGTGAGCACACACGCCAAAGTCAGTTTCGCAACCTACTACGGAACGTACTTTCACGCTGTCAACAGAGTTAGCTTCCAGCAGGTCACACCACTGCTCGTGCAGCAGCGTGTTGCGTGGAACCAGGATATCAGCAGTGCCCGGCTTCAGAATGTCTTCAGCGGTAACACGGCCCAGTACGCGGTCACGCAGCGGCTCTTTAACGTCGCCACCTTCGATAACCGGCGTCATGGTGATGCCTTCCAGGGTGCCACAGTCGTCTTCAGTGACGACCAGATCCTGGGCAACGTCTACCAGACGACGAGTCAGGTAACCGGAGTTCGCCGTTTTCAGTGCGGTATCCGCCAGACCTTTACGAGCACCGTGAGTGGAGATGAAGTACTGGAGTACGTTCAGACCTTCACGGAAGTTCGCGGTGATTGGCGTTTCGATGATGGAGCCATCTGGCTTAGCCATCAGACCACGCATACCGGCCAGCTGACGAATCTGTGCTGCAGAACCACGCGCACCGGAGTCGGCCATCATGTAGATGCTGTTGAAGGAAACCTGCTGCTCTTCGACGCCGTCACGGTTAATCACGGTTTCGGTTTGCAGGTTATCCATCATCGCTTTGGATACACGATCGTTCGCCGCAGCCCAGATATCGATAACTTTGTTATAGCGTTCGCCAGCGGTGACCAGACCAGACTGGAACTGCTCCTGGATCTCAGCAACTTCAGCTTCCGCTTCAGAGATGATCTCGTATTTTTTCTCCGGGATGACCATGTCATCAATACCAACGGATGCACCTGAACGCGCTGCATAAGCAAAGCCGGTGTACATCGTCTGGTCCGCAAAAATAACGGTCGGTTTCAGGCCCAGAATACGGTAACAGGTGTTCAGCATCTTGGAGATTGCCTTTTTACCCAGCGCCTGGTTGACGATGGAGAAAGGCAGGCCTTTCGGTACGATCATCCACAGAATCGAACGACCAATAGTCGTGTCGATCAGGCTGGTTTTCGCAACGAATGCGCCCTGAGCATCTTTTTCGTATTCGGTGATACGCACTTTAACGCGCGCATGCAGAGAGGCCAGGCCAGCGCGGTAAATACGCTCAGCTTCTTTAGGGCCAGTCAGCACCATGCCTTCGCCTTTGGCGTTAACACAGTCACGGGTCATGTAGTACAGACCCAATACAACGTCCTGAGAAGGAACGATGATTGGCTCGCCGTTCGCTGGGGACAGGATGTTGTTGGTAGACATCATCAGCGCACGCGCTTCCAGCTGAGCTTCAAGCGTCAGCGGAACGTGTACTGCCATCTGGTCACCATCGAAGTCGGCGTTATAGGCCGCACAAACCAGCGGGTGCAGCTGGATAGCTTTACCTTCGATCAGAACAGGTTCAAATGCCTGGATACCCAAACGGTGCAGGGTTGGTGCACGGTTCAGCAGTACCGGGTGTTCGCGGATAACTTCGTCCAGGATATCCCAAACGACAGCTTCTTCACGCTCAACCATTTTCTTAGCAGCTTTGATGGTGGTCGCGAGGCCACGCAGTTCCAGCTTGCCGTAGATGAACGGTTTGAACAGCTCCAGTGCCATTTTCTTCGGCAGACCGCACTGATGCAGACGCAGGTATGGACCTACGGTGATAACAGAACGACCGGAGTAGTCAACACGTTTACCCAACAGGTTCTGACGGAAACGACCCTGCTTACCTTTGATCATGTCGGCCAAAGATTTCAGAGGACGTTTGTTAGAGCCGGTGATGGCACGACCGCGACGGCCGTTATCCAGCAGGGCATCTACCGCTTCCTGCAGCATACGTTTTTCGTTACGTACGATGATGTCTGGCGCAGCCAGATCAAGCAGACGCTTCAGACGGTTGTTACGGTTGATAACGCGACGGTACAGATCGTTCAGATCTGAGGTTGCGAAACGACCACCATCCAGCGGTACCAGCGGGCGCAGATCTGGCGGCAGAACCGGCAGAACGGTCAGGATCATCCACTCTGGTTTGTTACCAGACTGAACGAACGCTTCCAGCAGCTTGATACGCTTGGTCAGCTTTTTACGTTTGGTTTCGGAGTTGGTTTCGTTCAGCTCTTCGCGCAGAGTTTCACACTCTTGCTCCAGATCCATGCTCTTCAGCAGGGCCTGAATAGCTTCCGCACCCATCTTCGCGTCGAATTCGTCACCGAACTCTTCCAGCGCATCCAGATACTGCTCTTCAGTCAGGATCTGACGACGCTCGAGGTTGGTCATCCCGCCTTCGATAACAACATAAGATTCGAAGTACAGTACGCGCTCGATATCACGCAGCGGCATATCCAGCAGCAGGCCGATACGAGATGGCAGAGACTTCAGGAACCAAATGTGGGCAGTTGGAGAAGCCAGTTCGATGTGACCCATACGCTCACGACGAACTTTAGTCTGGGTAACTTCTACGCCACACTTCTCACAAATCACACCACGGTGTTTCAGGCGCTTGTACTTACCGCACAGGCACTCGTAGTCTTTCACTGGCCCAAAAATACGGGCGCAGAACAGACCGTCACGCTCAGGTTTGAACGTACGGTAGTTGATGGTTTCCGGCTTTTTAACTTCACCGAAAGACCATGAACGGATCATGTCTGGCGAGGCCAGAGCAATTTTGATCGCATCAAACTCTTCGGTTTTAGTTTGCGCTTTCAGAAACTTTAATAAGTCTTTCACGGATTTGCTCCCGTCGGAGTTAGCACTCTGTGATGCCCGACGTTAGCCGGGCACCCTGGACCTTTTGAGCAACGATTACTCGTCTTCCAGCTCGATGTTGATACCCAGCGAACGGATCTCTTTCAACAGTACGTTGAAGGATTCCGGCATGCCCGGTTCCATCTGATGGTTGCCATCCACGATGTTCTTATACATCTTGGTACGGCCATTCACGTCATCAGACTTAACGGTCAGCATTTCCTGCAGGGTATAGGCAGCGCCGTATGCTTCCAGCGCCCACACTTCCATCTCACCGAAGCGCTGACCACCGAACTGAGCCTTACCACCCAGCGGCTGCTGAGTAACCAGGCTGTAAGAACCGGTAGAACGCGCGTGCATCTTGTCATCAACCAGGTGGTTCAGTTTCAGCATGTACATGTAACCTACGGTTACCTGACGCTCAAACTGCTCACCGGTGCGGCCGTCGAACAGGGTAATCTGGCCAGAAGATGGCAGACCGCCCAGTTGCAGCAGCTCTTTGATTTCCGACTCTTTTGCACCGTCGAATACCGGAGTAGCAATCGGCATACCTTTTTTCAGGTTTTCAGCCAGGCGCAGAACTTCATCGTCGGTGAAGGTGTTCAGATCGACCTTCTGACGAACGTCTGTACCCAGGTCATACGCTTTCTGGATGAATTCGCGCAGTTTGGCGACTTCCTGCTGCTGTTTCAGCATGGCGTTGATCTTCTCGCCGATACCTTTCGCAGCCATACCCAGGTGGGTTTCCAGAATCTGACCGATGTTCATACGAGATGGTACGCCCAGCGGGTTCAGTACGATGTCTACCGGCGTGCCGTTTTCATCGTATGGCATATCTTCGATCGGGTTGATCTTGGAGATAACACCTTTGTTCCCGTGACGACCTGCCATCTTGTCACCAGGCTGGATCTGACGTTTAACGGCCAGATACACTTTCACGATTTTCAGCACGCCAGGTGCCAGGTCATCGCCCTGAGTGATTTTGCGGCGCTTAGCTTCGAGTTTCTTCTCAAACTCGTGCTTCAGCTCGTCGTACTGCTCTGCCAGCTGCTCCAGCTGGTTTTGCTTATCTTCGTCGGTCAGACCCAGTTCCAGCCAGCGGTCACGCGGCAGTTTGTCGAGCTTCTCAGCTTCAACGCCACCGGAAACCAGTACGGCATAGATACGGCTGAACAGACCGGCTTCGAAGATCTGCAGTTCTTCGGACAGGTCTTTCTTAGCCTGCTTCAGCTGCATCTCTTCGATTTCCAGCGCACGTTTGTCTTTTTCCACGCCATCGCGGGTGAAGACCTGAACGTCGATTACGGTACCGGAAACGCCGTTTGGTACGCGCAGGGAAGAGTCTTTAACGTCAGACGCTTTCTCACCGAAGATTGCACGCAGCAGTTTCTCTTCTGGCGTCAGCTGGGTTTCACCTTTCGGCGTAACCTTACCAACCAGAATGTCACCGCCGGTCACTTCAGCACCGATATACACGATACCGGACTCATCCAGTTTGGAGAGAGCAGCTTCACCCACGTTAGGGATGTCGGCGGTGATCTCTTCTGGCCCCAGTTTGGTGTCACGAGACACGCAAGCCAGTTCCTGAATGTGGATGGTGGTGAAACGATCTTCCTGAACAACACGCTCGGATACGAGGATGGAGTCTTCGAAGTTGTAACCGTTCCACGGCATGAACGCTACGCGCATGTTCTGGCCAAGTGCCAGTTCACCGAGGTCGGTAGACGGGCCGTCTGCCAGCACGTCGCCGCGTTCGATTGGCTCACCCAGGGACACGCAAGGCATCTGGTTGATGCAGGTGTTCTGGTTAGAACGGGTGTACTTAGTCAGGTTGTAGATGTCGATACCTGCTTCGCCCGGATACATCTCGTCTTCGTTAACTTTGATAACGATACGGGAGGCATCAACGTACTGAACGGTACCGCCACGTTTGGCAACGGCGGTAACGCCGGAGTCAACGGCTACAGCACGTTCCATACCGGTACCAACCAGCGGCTTATCAGCGCGCAGAGTCGGAACCGCCTGACGTTGCATGTTCGCACCCATCAATGCACGGTTGGCGTCATCGTGTTCCAGGAACGGGATCAGGGACGCACCGACGGAAACCACCTGCTGGGTGGAAACGTCCATGTAGTCAACCTGGTCGTTACTGAACAAGCTGGATTCGCCTTTGCTACGGCAGGTTACCAGGTCGTCTACAAAACGGCCTTCTTCGTTCAGGTTGGTGTTCGCCTGAGCGATGACGTAGTTACCTTCTTCAATAGCAGACAGGTAATGAATTTCGTCGGTCACAACGCCGTCAACAACGCGACGATACGGAGTCTCAAGGAAGCCGTATTCGTTAGTCTGTGCGTACACGGACAGGGAGTTGATCAGGCCGATGTTTGGACCTTCTGGGGTTTCGATTGGACACACACGACCGTAGTGGGTTGGGTGTACGTCACGTACTTCGAAGCCCGCGCGCTCACGGGTCAGACCGCCTGGGCCCAACGCGGAGATACGACGTTTGTGCGTGATCTCGGACAGCGGGTTGTTCTGGTCCATGAACTGAGACAGCTGGCTGGAACCGAAGAACTCTTTCACTGCGGCAGAGATAGGCTTGGCGTTGATCATATCCTGAGGCATCAGGGTATCCAGATCGCCCAGGGACAGACGCTCTTTCACCGCACGCTCAACACGTACCAGGCCAACGCGGAACTGGTTTTCCGCCATTTCGCCTACGGAACGGATACGACGGTTGCCGAGGTGGTCGATATCATCCACTTCGCCCTGACCGTTACGAATACCGATCAGCTTGCGCATAACTTCGATGATGTCATCTTTGCTCAGGATACCGGAGCCTTCGATTTCATCACGCAGCAGAGAACGGTTGAACTTCATACGACCAACCGCAGACAAGTCATAGCGGTCTTCGGAGAAGAACAGGTTCTCGAACAGGCTTTCCGCTGCTTCACGCGTTGGTGGCTCACCAGGACGCATCATACGGTAGATTTCAACCAGCGCGCTCAGGCGGTCATTGGTTGGATCGACGCGTACGGTCTCGGAGATGTATGCACCGTGATCAAGGTCGTTGGTGAACAGCGTTTCAATGCGCTTGTGGCCTGACTGGCTCAGTTTGGCCAGCAGATCCAAAGACAGTTCCATGTTCGCCGGGCAAATCAGTTCGCCGGTAGAAGCATCAACGTAGTCTTTAGCCGCAACTTTACCGGCGATGTACTCAACAGGAACTTCGATATGTTTGATATCGTCTTTTTCCAGTTGGCGAATATGGCGCGCGGTGATACGGCGGCCTTTTTCAACGTACACTTTGCCGTCAGCTTCGATGTCGAAGGAAGCGGTTTCGCCACGAAGGCGTTCCGGTACCAGCTCCATCTGCAGCTTGTTGTCACGGATTTCGAAATTAACTTTCTCAAAGAACAGGTCAAGGATCTGCTCAGTGGTGTAGTTCAGTGCGCGCAGGATGATGGTCGCAGGCAGTTTGCGGCGACGGTCAATACGCACGAACAGGTTATCTTTCGGGTCGAATTCGAAGTCCAGCCAGGAACCACGGTAAGGAATGATACGTGCGTTATACAGTACCTTCCCTGAAGAGTGGGTCTTACCTTTGTCACTGTCGAAGAACACGCCCGGGCTACGGTGAAGCTGAGAAACGATTACGCGCTCAGTACCGTTGATAACGAAGGTCCCGTTGTCGGTCATGAGCGGAATTTCGCCCATGTACACTTCTTGTTCTTTGATGTCTTTAACGGTGCCTTCCGGCGCTTCGCGCTCGTAGATCACCAGACGCAGTTTTACACGCAGCGGAGCAGAATACGTCACGCCACGGATTTGACATTCTTTAACGTCAAATACAGGTTCGCCCAGGCGATAGCTCACATACTGCAGCTCGGAATTGCCGCTGTAGCTTGCAATCGGGAATACGGAGCGGAAAGCCGCTTCCAGACCGTACTGACCTTCGGGATCTTGCTCGATGAACTTCTGGAACGAGTCAAGCTGGATAGAAAGGAGATAAGGAATGTCCAGTACTTGTGGACGCTTTCCAAAATCCTTACGAATACGTTTTTTCTCGGTATAGGAGTAAACCATTAGGGTTCCTCAGCTCGCTGACAAGTCGACCCATCTGCCCGTCGAAAGGGGCAGTTTATGCAACACTATTTTGTGGATCGGAAAGTGGAACACTTCCCGCAATACTTGTTTCTATCACTCTTAAACCATTTCGTTACGCTTTGCCCCGGAACTCCCGGCGCGAAAAGACGCAATATATTAAGGCGTCGATAGGAACAAACATTGGGAGGTAATCAGCAGTCAAACAGCGTGAAACGCTACTGATACCCTACAGCGCAAAAAGGCTGGTGACTAAAAAGTCACCAGCCATCAGCCTAATTTCTCAGGCTGCAACCAGAAGGGTTGGCTTATTTAACTTCAACTTCAGCGCCAGCTTCTTCCAGAGATTTTTTCAGAGCTTCTGCGTCGTCTTTGCTGATGCCTTCTTTCAGAACGGCATTCGGGGTTTCTGCCAGGTCTTTAGCTTCTTTCAGACCCAGGCCAGTTGCGCCACGAACAGCTTTGATTACGGCAACTTTGTTAGCGCCAGCAGCTTTCAGAATAACGTCGAACTCAGTTTTCTCTTCAGCAGCTTCAGCTGGGCCAGCAGCAACAGCTACAGCAGCAGCAGCAGAAACACCGAATTTTTCTTCCATTGCAGAGATCAGTTCTACAACGTCCATTACGGACATAGCGGATACTGCTTCAATGATTTGATCTTTAGTGATAGACATTTAAATTGTTCCTGAATATCAGAATAAGTTTATACGTAAGCGAATACTTGATAAAGAAAACTGCGATTAAGCAGCTTCTTTTGCATCGCGTACAGCAGCCAGAGTACGAACCAGTTTGCCAGCCGAAGCTTCTTTCATGGTTGCCATCAGGCGTGCAATTGCTTCTTCGTAGGTCGGCAGAGTTGCCAGGCGGTCGATTTGCGACGCCGGGATCAGCTCACCTTCAAAGGCAGCGGCTTTGACCTCAAATTTTGCATTCGCTTTAGCGAAATCTTTGAACAGACGAGCAGCAGCGCCCGGGTGTTCCATAGAATATGCAATCAGGGTCGGACCAACGAACGCGTCTTTCAGGCACTCAAACTGAGTACCCTCAACAACACGGCGCAGCAAGGTGTTGCGAACAACACGCATGTAAACGCCGGCTTCGCGACCTGCTTTACGCAGTTCGGTCATTTTATCTACAGTAACGCCGCGGGAATCCGCAACTACTGCAGACAGCGCGCCTTTGGCTACTTCGCTGACTTCAGCAACAATCGCTTGTTTGTCTTGAAGATTTAAAGCCATTAGCTTTTGCTCCTGGGTTTTAGCCGGGACAGAAGTCCCGAAACTCACTTCGCGCTTAACCACAATGGAAAAACGCGTCTACATACGGTGAGCAGAAACAAGCTAAAGACTATCTAAAAATATTCTTCAGGTTCTGTCACCGTCTACGCAGGCAATTAAGTCTCTTGCGAAACACCTGCGGTCTTGGACGGAGGCCTGGATAAGGCCAGGCTCCAACCGAAAATTCTTTGTGTTCTGCATTAACAGAACAACGGGCGTAAGATATTAGACTAATCTTTCGCCCGCGTAAAGGCGATTATTAGTTCGCCACAGTCGCGGTCAGACCGGACTGATCAACGGCAACACCAGCACCCATGGTGGTGGAGATGCTAACTTTCTTGATGTACACGCCTTTCGCCTGAGATGGTTTTGCTTTTTTCAGCGCAACCAGCAGAGATTCCAGGTTTTCTTTCAGTTTGTCAGCGTCAAAATCCACTTTACCGATGGTGGTGTGGATGATGCCGTTTTTGTCGTTACGGTAACGAACCTGACCTGCTTTAGCATTTTTAACTGCTTCAGCAACGTTAGGGGTTACGGTACCAACTTTCGGGTTTGGCATCAGGCCGCGTGGACCCAGAACCTGACCCAGCTGGCCAACAACGCGCATTGCATCTGGAGATGCGATAACAACGTCGAAGTTCATTTCGCCTTTCTTGATCTGGTCAGCCAGATCTTCCATACCTACCAGCTCTGCGCCAGCAGCTTTAGCTGCTTCAGCGTTAGGGCCCTGAGCAAATACGGCTACGCGAACGGAACGGCCAGTACCGTGCGGCAGTACAGTTGCACCACGTACGTTCTGGTCAGATTTACGAGCGTCGATGCCGAGGTTAACGGCAACGTCAACGCTTTCTACGAATTTAGCAGTGGCCAGCTCTTTCAGCAGAGCGATAGCTTCGTTGATGTCATACTGCTTAGTTGCATCAACTTTGTCACGAATCACGGACATGCGCTTGGTCAGTTTAGCCATTTCTTAGTCCTCCACTACCAGGCCCATGGAACGTGCAGTACCTTCAATGGAGCGAGTCATCGCTTCAATGTCGGAACCAGTCATGTCGGCAGCTTTGGTCTGCGCGATTTCCTGCAGCTGAGCGCGGGAAACTTTACCCACTTTGTCTTTGTTCGGCTTACCGGAACCAGACTTGATACCAGCCGCTTTCTTCAGCAGAACTGCTGCTGGAGGGGTTTTGGTAACGAAAGTGAAAGAACGGTCAGCGTAAACGGTAATAACAACCGGGATTGGCAGACCTTTTTCCAGGGATTCAGTTTTTGCGTTGAACGCTTTACAGAATTCCATGATGTTCACACCTTGCTGACCCAGAGCTGGACCAACTGGTGGACTTGGGTTCGCCATACCAGCTGCAACCTGCAGCTTGACGTAGGCTTGTACTTTCTTAGCCATTCTAAAATCCTCTGATTGGGTAATAGCGCCTCAAAGAAGCTCCCCGTGAATAAACGTCTTATGTGTACGAGACACATAAAAACAAAAGGCGCGAAATTGTATGCCAATTTCGCGCCCTGTGCAATCAATAATCGCTGCTTAAACGATCAAATTATCAGGCTTTCTCAACCTGAGCAAAATCCAGTTCAACCGGCGTTGCACGTCCAAAGATGGAAACGGAAACCTTCAGGCGGCTCTTCTCGTAATCCACTTCTTCCACTACACCATTGAAGTCCGCAAACGGACCATCGCTAACGCGTACCATTTCACCTGGTTCAAACAGCGTTTTCGGACGCGGCTTATCACCCACCTGCTGCAGGCGGTTCATGATCGCATCAACTTCTTTATCGCTGATTGGTGCTGGACGATCGGAAGTCCCACCGATGAAACCCATCACGCGCGGAACGCTACGCACCAGGTGCCAGCTTGCGTCGTTCATCACCATCTGGACCAGAACGTAGCCAGGGAAGAATTTACGTTCGCTTTTACGACGTTGGCCGCCACGGATTTCAACAACCTCTTCGGTTGGAACCATGACTTCGCCAAACAGCTCTTCCATGTTGTGGAGTTTGATATGTTCGCGCAGCGACGTGGCTACACGACCTTCAAAACCGGAAAACGCCTGAACGACGTACCAACGCTTTTTAGGGGCTTCAGACATCTCAGAACCTCAGGCCAGTAATAAAAGATACCAGGCGGACCAGAATACCATCCAGCCCCCACAAAATCAGTGACATCACAGCGGTAACCGCGGCCACGATTAAAGTGGTGTGCAGAGTTTCCTGGCGAGTAGGCCAAATCACCTTGCGTACTTCAGTTCTCGCTTCGCGAGCAAAGGCTACGGTTGCTTTGCCTTTTACCGTCAGCAGTGCAACACCACCTGCCGCTGCAATCAGAATTACCACAGCCAGTGCACGAAGCGGCAGAGTGATATCACGATAAATGTAGTTGCCCACGATTGCCACGAGCAGCAAAACGACTACTGCCAGCCACTTCATCGCTTCGAGGCCACGCCCGCTCCCTTGAGCTTCGGTATTCGCACTCATAAACCAACCTGTCACAATAAATCAGACAAACATTTTTGCCCCGCGCAGGCGAGGCAACCAAACCGAATGGCCCTTTTCAGGCGCTATCCGGCATAAACGCCATCTTCAGAGCCTGTCTCAGCAATGATTATTGGTAAAAAATCACTGATGAGCCAGGTTCTGGTTCGAAAGCGTACAAAAAGGGCATCAAATGATGCCCTCTTCTTGCGCATTGCGTCAAATGTTATCAGCGATTAAGCGATAACTTTAGCAACAACGCCCGCACCAACGGTACGGCCACCTTCACGGATTGCGAAACG